>NZ_PSLQ01000005.1:0-86435 GCF_040289685.1 Pyrinomonas sp. | reverse complement strand
GTGGCAAGCGAGCTTGGAGGATGAGTCGGACGGTTGATGATCGCGCTGCGGGTAGTGGGAATAGCGCGTCAACCACGCCACAGCGCGCAGCCGGGAGCCGCCGACGCCGGGAATGGGTGGTTCGGCAACCACGGTCGCTTTTGTTCGTCGCTATTGGAAGATGCGGTTGCTTTTCATTGCGACCGAAAGGCACGCAAGCTTCGGGGTCGTGGCTGCCACTCAATGAAGCACAGCAATGGCTTTGTGCGGGTAACGGAGGCAAACAAGAGGCAACGCAAGCGCAGGCGTCATCGGTTGCGTAACATTGCGTAACGTCAGGTCATGTAGATGCCCCCAAAGGAAGTTCGGTCGTATGGGTTCCGTGTGGCGAGCTTATCCGCTGTGCAAGGGATGATTGAAAGAAGACGGACTCAACGAACGAGCCGAGAAAGAGGGGGCGAAGTAGCTTTGTCGGTCGACTTTCGAGTGAAGCTTAAAAGATGAAGAATGTAGCCAAGACCAACTCAGCATTGAGTTGGTCCAGCGACTTTCAAGCGAAGCTTCAAAGATGTGCCAAGGAGGTAGAGCATGGGAACCGAAAGGATCAACAATCAATTCCCGACTCAAATCGGTTCAACGCGCGCCGAGATGTGGCGGCAGCGCACGAGGGCGGAGAGCAAATTTGACAACACGATCCCGCGAAGCCGTTTCACAACGCAATCGGAGCGATCACGCGCGCTGCATGGAACGGGCGAACGTACCGAGAGCGATGAAGAGAGGCTTCGTCAGCGAACCATCGAAGAATTGAAAACCTTGGTGCAAGCGATTCAAAGCGGCATCACCGACCCATGGCAGTTGACCGATTTGATCTTCTACGCGCGCCACCCAGAGATGCGCGGCATCTCGCTAACGGAAGAGAACCGCGCGTTGCTCGATGAATGGAACCAAATCAGCGCGCTGCTCGTTCACCCGACGCTCAACGAAGTGAGCGATATTCTCGGATTGGACCTAAGCAAAAACGAGATAAGTTCATCGCGGGAGTTCGCAACGGCTTTTGAACGCGCTTTTGGTGATAGCACCGGACCTCTTCCGGGCGGGCATGTAGATCGCTTCGACGATGTCATCGTTCACGCTGTCGAATGGTGTCCCGGACTATCGCCGGCGATCTTGAAGAGCCTTCTGGCCCAAGAATCGAATTTCAATCCGAAAGTCATCAACCAGTGGGGTTACGCTGGCATCGCGCAGTTCGGACGCGAGGCCGCACGCGAAGTCGGCTTGCGTGTGGGTCTGGCCGGAAGCCCGATGGACGAGCGTTTGGATCCATACAAGGCGATCCCGGCGGCAGCCAAATTGCTCAACCTCAAAGCGCAAAGGCTCGGCCAGATCGCCTTCTCACGTTACGGACAGCCGAACGGCACGGAGTTTTGGAAGTTCGTTTTGGCGGCCTACAACGGCGGTGAAGGGACGGTCGCGCTCGCTATGGGCCATGCATACAGACGCGGTTTATGTCTGGCCCGCGAAAAAGGGTTGGTCGGCGCCGATGCCGTGCGATTTGCGCGTCAATACGCTTCGAAGTGGGAGAACGTCGTCGCCGGAGGACTCAGTTCTCCGCTCGGACTGGCCGTGGCGCGCTATTTCCCTCAACTCATTGAAATGAAGTACCGCGAGATCAGCAGCTATCCGACGGCCATCATCGCACGGGCCATTGGTGCCAAGGGATAGAGGCGAAAAGCGCATGTGCGCGATAAAAACGACCGCGCAAAGACCGTTTGCCATGGGACCGGGTAGCGAGTTGAAAATTCGAGAGCGATCGGGTCGGCAGCGGCCACTTTCACCGTCAACACCGGGAAGAGGGCTGAAACTGATAAGGAAGCGATGACGCGAACAAACGGGGAGAAGCGCAGATGAGCGATGTCAAGATTACTTCGGGAGACCGGCACATCGGGCCTGATGAGGCGCGTGATCCTCATGCATCCGCCAACAGCGGCGCAAACACACCATCAAAACCCGGTCACGATCCGAACTCCACTGCCCACTCTAACCGACCGGACAATCGCCACATCGGCCCACCGCAAGCAGAGCGCGGCGCGAAACATTCGCCCCCAGATCAAATCAAACGCGGCGCAGCAATGGACCCGCGGCACATTCCCGAGCCGAATGCGCGCGTCGCCGAACTCAAGGTGCTGGGCGATTACAAGAAGCACCAGACTCTTTCGCATCCGTCACAAAGACAATCGAAAAGTCCGTCCTCGGCTGAATCGAGCCACACCGGTGCGCGCCTTGGCACGAGCGTCGAAGTGCCAATCGGAGAGCGATCGGTTTCGGTCCGTGCAAACGTCGGCGGCGCGTCGAACACCGCGGCATCCAATTCCAATGCTGATCGGCAAGAAACGCGCCTAACCTCACAGGGACAAACCGCAGTCGAAGCGTCAAAAGGAACTTCCAGTCGCCCACAAACGACCGCTACAGAAGAAAAGCGGCGAAGCCAGCCAGAAAGAAGCGGGAAGACAACGGCGGCGCCCGATGAACGCTCGTCCGGCGAACGATTGAGCAGAGCTTCCAAGGGTTCAGGACGAACCGATCAACCCCCATTTGAAGAAGCCCCACGGGAAACGGCGCGCGCGCATGGAAAACATCACCGCGAAACCAGCATCAACCTCAGCGCGAACTCAGATGCGTCGCTCAACTCCACCCAATTGCGCGTTAGAAAACAGACAGACAGCGGCGCTGCCCCGACGCAAGAAATGGCTGATCCCATTGAGCAGTTCTTGGCGATTCTGGGCAGCGCGAAAGGAACAAAACGAGCGGCACGTGGAGCGGAACAACTGTTTTCATCCCTGCTGAAAGAGACGTTTGCATCGGACCAGCACGAACGCCTCACATCGCCGACGCTTCGCGCGGCTCTAGATGAGTTCACGCAAGCTGTTGCCCGGCTTTCGGGAAGAAACGATGGCGGAAGACAAGCGTTGGCCGAAGCGGTTGATCGCTTCTTGCAAGCCGTACAATTGGACAAATACCTGCAACGCGCCGGAAGAGCGAGCAGCGAAGCGGTCCGTCAAGCAGAAGCGAACATCGCCCGCGCGCTTTACGCTTCCAATTCAGAGCTTGCGCGTCGGGCAACGCAACAACTCCCTTACGCTGGGGAGATGAGCGGACTTTTGCTGGAAAGGCTGCGTCCGACCGTAGCGGAGGCGTTGCGCGATCTACGTGCTGGCCTGTTTTTGCCTGCGCAAGAGGCTCGTGGGCCTTTCATCTTAAACGAGCGTGCGCGCGTCGTTACCGAGTTGATGGAGCTGGCGCGTGCGCTTGATGGTATTGAGCGGCTGGCGCGTGCGCTCGAAAGATTCGAAGGACAGATCTCACAAGAGGCGAATCAAACGACAGGGATGCGCCCACTCTTGATTGAAGGCGATGGAGAAGCGAGTCGCAGTCTCGCGCCGTCGCTGGCGTTGGAGTTCGCCGGTCTTGCGCCTGAAGCTAGAGCCGAACTTGAATCCCTGCTTTCCCTTCTCTCGCAAGCTCTGCCCGGTCGCGCCGGGCGCAACGGCACTTTTCACTTCATCGTTGCTGCGGATGGCATGCTCGTTGATCCGCAAGGCCGCTTCTTGGCGCTGCGCGACACAGGCACGCCGCTTAAATTAAACCAACTGTTGCTTTTCGTCACCGCTCAGGGAACGCTCGAAGGGCCGGCGGAACCGATGACGTCGCGTCCGGCGCCGCTTTTGCTCTACGGACTCGACGCGCTTTACTCGATGATCGGCTTCGACGGACGCACGCTGGCCGCTCCACACTTCGCCGCAATTCACACCAACATTGAAGGCGCGAGACCTGAATGGGTCTTCGGACACGAAGAACTGAGCGAAGGGTGGCTGCGCGCGATCATCGAACGATTGAAGGACTCGGCCAACGTGCAACACAATGCGCTCGGCGAAATGCTTGAAGAAGCGCTGGCCGATGGCAGATTCCACTTGATTTTAATCAACGGTTCGCCTGCGGAAGAGTCGTACCATGTCGGCGCTTTCTTCCCCGGAGCACAAGCGCGCATAGCGGCTTGAGCAGCGCGATTCGATTTGACGCGCAGTTGAACGAAAATCCCACGAGTTTGAGGCGCACCACCGCACCTCGACCAAAATTTTTTCGGGCTAACAGCGCCGCCGCGACCGTTTTCATTCAGGTTGTGATGCCGGAAACTTTTCCATATACGTCGGGCAACTACGACCAGCGCTCGTTACAGCACGAACGACGCATGATCGCTGTTTATCGTCAACAAGCGCTCCGCGGCGAGGCGCTTCAACCCCTGGCCAACGCTTGCTGGCGCGCCGCAAGCTTCGAATGGGTGTTATATGGCGACCGTCAAACTGTGCGCCAACTTTGGGCCGAAGGGGCGCGCGCATTGGCTTTGGGCTTCAGCAAAAGAGGCGCGACTTTCGATCCGAGTCCAGATCAATACATCCTCTGTCTTCATCTGGCGCTTGCCGCCAGCGGTGAGCGCGACGCGCTCGCGCAGGCGTTGCGCCTTGCGCCTAATCTACGTGATGGAGCGCTGCGCAACGCACAAGCCTTTCGCCATTCGCGCACCCATTTTCATCTCGCTGAAGCATATGCGTTGACGATCTCGTCCGTCGTCGCCCGCCGGGCGTACGAAGCTCGCTTGGCCCTGTCTTCTGCGGAAGCGGCTTTGGCGACCGATCAAAGCGATTGGTGGGAAGGTCAGTATCCGAGTCCGCTCGAAGCCGCTTGGCATAGAAGCGAACACTTGGCCGTGTGTGAAGCGGTCCGCCTCATGGCACGCGCTCTTGCCGACCAAGGTGCGCCGCCGACGCCGTTTGACCGACATGAGTGGGGAGAAGAGCTAGCGCGCACGATGGATCGCGCGCTCGAGAGCCTGCTCGCTTTCGTCCAATCTTCTCCCAATCACCATCCGAAACTCTACGTCTGGCTGCCCGGCATCGCGCTCTGCAATCTCGCTACGCAGGCGGACCTCGCCATGGAATGGCTCGCCACGCGCAGCGAATTACCGAGTTATCAGCGCCTACCGCTGCCGCTGCTCACCTTAAGCGAGCAGCAATGATGAGAGGCTGAGCGTTCCGGCAAACGCTCGAAAACCCGCCTTGCGCGCCAGTTTCACATCGGACGTCGAGTTCGCGCCGCATTGCGCTTCGCCCAAACCTGCGTTCACCACGCGCTGACTACACATCGGACTCGAGTTCGCGCCCCCGCCATGACTCGCCGACCGTTGGCCGCTGGTGCTATCATCGGGCGCGCGTAAATCTTTCACGCGATCGAGACGCTTAATGAGAACGGTGAGCTTGTTGCGTCGCACAGCGCTCCTTTTGTTCGTCGTCTGGACGGTGGTGTCGGTGGTGACGCTGTTGATCGAACTCGTGCCGGGCGATCCAGCCTACGCCATCCTGGGCGATCAAGCGCGCCCCGAACAGATCGCGCAGTTCAGACAAAAGCACGGACTGGACCGCCCAGCCTTTTTCTTCTCGCTCGCCCGCGCTCAAGATGGGCAACTGCGCTTTGTCTGGCACGGGGCGCAGAACCGTTACGTGGAATATTGGAGCGGGCTGTTGCGCGGCGACATGGGGCTGTCGTTTCGCACCGATCGTCCGGTGAGCGAACTCATCCTGCAACGCTATCCGGCAACCGTCGAACTCGCCATTGCGGCGCTTTTGGTCGCCGTTGCCATCTCTATCCCGCTAGGCGTCGCGGCGGGAAGCCGTCGCGGGACGTGGATCGACAATCTGCTCTCGGTCGTCGCGCTCGTCGGCATCAGTCTGCCGAGCTTCGTCATCGGCCCATTGCTCATCTACATCTTCGCCGTCAAGCTCGGCTGGCTTGCGCCGTCGGGCCGCTTCGACTGGACCGATATCATCCTTCCGGCAGTGACGCTGGGCGCAGCGCTGGCGGCTTTTCTGACGCGCATGGTGCGCTCCTCCGTCATCGAGGAGATGACGCAAGATTACGTCCGCACGGCGCGCGCCAAGGGTCTGAGCGAACGGGTCGTCCTTTACAAACACGTCCTGAAGAACGGACTGATTCCGGTCGTCACCGTGCTCGGACTACAACTCGGCGTACTGCTTGCTGGCGCCATCATCACCGAAAAGATCTTCAACTGGCCCGGCCTCGGTCTGCTCTTGGTCGAAGAGGGCATCAACAAACGCGATTACCGCGTCGTGCAAGGTTGCGTACTGGTCATCAGCATCACGTACATCTTCGCCAACACCGTCACCGACATGCTCTATCGCGTGCTCGATCCGCGCATCAGAATCAGGTGAGCGAACGATGAATCGTCTGGCAAAGATCGGACTCGCCATCATCTTCGCGCTGACGATCGCCGCGCTGTTTGCGCCGTGGATCGCCACGCATGACGTCGGTGCGACTGACCTTTCGGCACGTTATCTGCCGCCATCGGCGACGCACTACTTCGGCACCGATGCGACGGGGCGTGACATCTTCTCGCGCGTCATCTATGGAGCGCGCATCTCGCTGCGCGTCGGCGTTACGGTGGTGGCGATATCGTCTCTCGTCGGAGTCGTCATCGGCGCGCTTGCCGGTTACTACGGCGGATGGATAGATCGTCTCATCGCCGGTTACCTTTTCAACGTCTTTCTCGCTTTTCCCGGATTGTTGCTGGCCATCGCCATGGTCGCTTTTCTCGGCGCTGGAATAAACAAACTGATCCTCGCGCTGGCGATCATCGGGTGGGTCGGGTACGCGCGCGTCATGCGCGCACAAGTATTGAAGGTGCGTGAATTAGATTTCGTACAGGCCGCGCGCGCGCTTGGTGCGAGCGACCTGCGCATCCTGCTCTTTCACGTCCTTCCGAATTCCATTCAACCGCTCATCGTGCAAGCCACTTTGGGAATGGCGGGGGCCGTGCTATCGGAAGCCTCGCTCTCCTTTCTCGGCCTCGGCGTGCCGCCGCCGTCACCATCATGGGGCGTGATGCTCGAAGAGGCGCGCGACTTGGCGACGCTGCAGATGGCACCGCACGCGCTCATCTTCCCTGGCGCAGCCATCGCTTTGACCGTGCTCGCCTTCAACTTCGTCGGCGATGGACTGCGCGAAAGGCTCGACCCGCGCCAACGCGCGCGCTAGATGTGAACGTGGAAGCCGCAGTGCAAATCACGGAGATGGCGAGCGAAGCGGCGCAAGATGCGCCGCGACGAGCCGCCATCGTGGCTGAAAACTTACACAAAACCTATCCGGTTCCGCTCGCGCGCCTTGGTCGTCTCCTGCGACGCCCGTTGCGCGAGCCGGTCGAAGCCCTGCGCGGCGTGTCGTTCGCCGTCGCAGAGGGCGAGATCTTCGGTCTGATCGGCAGAAACGGCGCTGGCAAAACGACCCTCGTCAAGATCATCGCGACGTTGGTTCAACCGACCGCTGGGCGCGTGCTGGTCCACGGTTACGACAGCGTGCGCGATGAAGTGCGCGTGCGCGCGCTGGTCGGGTTATCAACGGCTGAAGAAAGAAGTTTCTACTGGCGTTTGACGGTGGAGCAGAACATGCTCTTCTTCGCGCGGCTCTACGGTCTATCGGACGCGACGGCCCGACAGCGCGTCTGCGACTTGCTGGACCAATTCGAACTCTCCGCTCAAGCTCGTCGCCGCTTCGCCGAACTCTCCACCGGCAATCGGCAAAGACTGGCCGTCGCCCGCGCGATGCTTAATTCGCCGCCCGTGCTGTTGCTCGATGAACCGACGCGCTCGCTCGATCCGGTCGCTGCCGCCTCAATGCGCGCCGTCATCTCTCGCGCGGCGCGCACCGAACGGACGACCATTCTGCTTACGTCGCACAACCTGCATGAGATCGAAGAGCTTTGCGCGCGCGTCGCCATCATCAGCCGAGGCCGCCTCGTCGCGCTCGATGCGCCGCAAACACTGCGCGCACGTCACCGACAGACCGAGCGCGTGCACCTCGTTTTGCGAAGCATCTCCCGTACCGACGCGCTACGGTTGATCTCTCAGCTCGACATCGCAGCCGAAGGAGCGGAACGAAATGGCCTCGTCGAACTGAGCTTTCTGCGCGCGCCGGAAGACGAACTGCTCGATGCAGCGCTGCGCGCCCTTCAATCCAAAGGCGCGACGGTGCTCGATTGTCGGACGGAACGAGCGACATTGCTTGATGTGCTGGAAAGCTACGAACGCGATCAAATGCCCTCGCATGATGAACGCGAAACCGAAGCCGCTTCGCCAGTTTGATTGCAGAGCGCTTAAAAGCGTTCGCAAAGCGCTGATCGTTCAACGGTGACGGACGCACATGACCGACACCTCCTTGAGGGGAAAAACCGAAGGAACCGAATCGGGAGAAAACACGGATGAAAGCTTTGATCTTGTTGCTCCGCCGCGTGCGCGCTTTCGTCATACGTGACTTCCAGTTGACCGTCAGCTATCGCGTGGATTTCGCTCTGCGCGTGCTCTCGGTTCTGCTGGTCGTCACTACGCTCTTCTTCATCGCGCAGATCTTCGGCGGACAGAGCGCGACGCCGCTGGCCGCCTGGCACGATCCGCTGGCAGCGTGGATCACCGGTTTAGCCGTGCTCAACTATTTTATGACCGGCTTTTCGAGTCTCGCCAATGCTGTGCGCGCCGAACAGGCGCAAGGGACGCTTGAAAGCCTGCTGATGACGCCGATCAACATCCCGACGCTGGTGATCGCCAGTTCGGCATGGGACTTCGTGCAAGCGACCTTCTTCTCATCGCTTTACATCTTCTTCGGCTGGTTTCTCTTCGGCGTCCGCTTTCGCGGCAGCTTTATGCTCGCCCTTGCCTTTTTGATTCTGACGACGATGGTGCTCGCTTCCATCGGCATCCTTTCGGCCAGTTTCGCCATGGTCTTCAAACGAGGCGATCCGTTCAGCGTCTTTCTCGGCGCTGGCTCGGCCCTCTTCTCCGGCGTCTTCTTCCCGACGGAGTTCCTAGGGGACTTTCGCGCCGTGTCGCGCGTTCTCCCACCCACGTATGGACTTGAAGGCATACGCCGCGTGCTAATCGAAGGCAGATCGTTCGCAGAGGTGCGCGATCCTTTCCTTGCTCTCTGTGCTTTTCTCAGCGTGCTCCTCCCATTCTCTTTGTGGGTCTTCTCACGCGCCATCGCGCGCGCAAAACGCGAAGGGAGTCTCGTCCAGTACTGAACGACGCGACGCAGCGAAGAAGGATCGTCGGAAGCGCCGATTCATCTTTTCATCCGTCGCGCCTCTCTTTGCGAGGGGCATACGCAACGCTCTTTCGCGCGCCCGCCGAATTCGTCTTTTCACTCTTTCGTAACCGAACGCGCTTGGCATCACACGACAAGCTGCGTGATTTGAAAGCAGCGCCCGCCGAGTGCTAGACTTAAAGTTTGCTTTAGAAGTCTATTTCAGCTCGATCACACTGAAGGTTATGCAAGCTCTCATTCTCGCAGGCGGCAAAGGGACTCGTTTGCGTCCCTTGACTGTGCACACGCCGAAACCGATCGTTCCCATCTGCAATCGACCGTTTCTGCTCTATCAGATTGAGATGTTGCGTCGAGCCGGGATCACCGATATCACGCTGTCGCTCTCATATCAACCGCAGAAGATCGAGCAATTGCTCGGTGACGGCTCGGCCTTCGGCGTCAAGCTCCGTTATACGGTCGAACCGCAACCGATGGGCACTGCGGGCGCTTTCAAGTTCGCTGAAGATCTCATCCGCGAACAAACGGTTGTGCTCAACGGCGACATCTTGACGGATCTCGATTTAGCCGCCGTCATCCGCCAGCACAACGAACGCCAAGCGTTGGCGACCATCGTCTTGACGCCAGTGGACAACCCGAGTTCATACGGGGTTGTGGAGACGGATGAAGAAGGGCGCGTGCTTCGTTTCATCGAGAAACCGAACATCGACGAGGTCAGCGTCAACACGATCAACGCCGGAACCTACGTGCTGGAGCCGCGCGTCCTCGACCTCATTCCGACGGGCGAGAACTACTCTTTCGAGTACGGTCTGTTTCCGGATCTTTTGCGCCGCAACGAACCCTTCTACGCGCACATCCCGCAAAACACCTACTGGCTCGACATCGGCACGCCCGCACGCTACTGGCAAGCCCACGACGATCTGTTGAACGACCGCGTCGGAAGGATGCGCATCAGCGAGAGACGCGGCAAGTTCGAAGCGACCAACGCTGAGATCGACGAGCGTTCGATCATCGCCGACGACTGCGTGCTCAAGTCCGGTGTCGAAATCATCAACTCCGTGCTCGGACAAGGCTGTTACATCGAAGAGAAGGCGCGCATTGAGAACTCCGTCATCTGGCCGCACACGCGCGTCAGCACGGGAGCGCACCTTTCGGGCGCCATCGTCGGGCGCGGCTGTCACATCGGGCGCTTCGCTCAAGTCGGGCGCGGCGCCGTGCTCGGCGACAAGACGTCGCTCGCCGATTACACGCAAACGGGAGGTCAACTGTGAGCAGCAGAACAGAACGCGCAACGATCCGTTTCGGAACGGATGGCTGGCGCGCCGTGATCGCCGGCGACTTCACCTTCGCCAACGTCGCGCGCGTCGCCCAAGCATACGCCGACTACCTGCTCGAACAAACGCGCAACGAAGAGCTGCCGACCAGTCCCGAGCCGCGCGTCATCGTCGGTTACGACCGGCGCTTCTTGTCAGAGCATTTCGCCCTCCTGACGGCGGAAGTTCTCTCTGGCAACCGAATCGATGCGTTGCTCTTCGAGCAAGACATGCCGACGCCCGTCATCTCATGGACCGTGCGCGATCGTCGCGCACACGGCGGCGTGGTCATCACCGCTTCGCATAATCCGCCAGAGTTCAACGGCTTCAAGATCAAAGCCCCGTGGGGCGGGAGCGCGACGCCGGAGGTGACTTCGGCGGTGGAAGCGCTCGTCGATCGCCACGAACCGCAGCGTGAAGAGCATCGCCCACACGGGCAAGAAGAGCTAGCGCAAGCCGTCGCCAACTATCGCGTGCAAGTCGAAAGCTACGTTGATCTGGACCGACTGCGAGCCTTGCGCGCGCGCGTCATCGTCGATCCGATGCATGGCACGGGCGCGCGTTGGGTTGAGAGCTTCCTGCGCGGCGGCGCGCTCGAAGTCGAAACGATCCGTCCGAATCGCGATCCGCTGTTCGGTGGCGTCAACCCCGAACCAATCGATCAAAATCTCGGCCCGCTCAAAGAGCGCGTCACACAAACCGGCGCGCTCGTCGGACTGGCCACCGACGGCGACGCCGATCGCGTCGGCGCCGTCAACGAACTGGGCCAGACGATGACCATGCACGAGGTCGTGCCGCTGGTCCTTTTGCACTTGGCGCGCCATCGCCGTATGACGGGCGGAGTCGTCCGCACCTTCTCGCAGTCCGTCCTTCTGAAGCGCATTGCCGACGCTCATGGCCTCAAACTATACGACACGCCTATCGGGTTTAAGTACATCGCTGATCTGATGTTGCGCGAAGACATATTGCTCGGCGCAGAGGAATCAGGCGGCATTGGCGTCAAAGGGCATATCCCTGAACGCGATGGCATTCTGAACTCGCTCCTCTTTCTCGAAGCGATCGCGACCGCTGGCAAGCCGCCTTCAGAGATGGTACGCGATCTGCACCGCGAGTTCGGCGAGTTCTACTTCGGACGCCGCGATCTACACATGGAAGTTTCGCGCGGCAAGGCGCTGGTCGCTGAACTCGCTGAGAAGACGCCGACAGAAATCGCCGGCTACAAGGTGGCTTCGATCTCTACAATGGATGGGACGAAGCTCATCTTCGATGACGAATCGTGGCTTCTCTTCCGACAATCCGGGACGGAACCGGTGCTGCGCATATATGCCGAAGCGACCTCGATCGAAAAGATGAATGCACTGCTCGACGAAGGCTGCGCCATCGCGCAGGGGCCGCGCGCCGTCAAAGCTTAACTCATGCCGCATCCAAACGCGGAACACGCGAGCGCTGCGCTCAGCTATGCCCGAGCTACCAGAAGTCGAACTCGTCGCACAAGCGTTGAGGGAGTTCATCGTAGGTCGAAGCTGGACCTGCGCGACCATTCTGCGCCCGCGCCTTCTTCCAGATTCGACGCCGGAACGCTTCGCTGAAAGATGCCGCGGGGTGAGCGTCGTTGACGTGCGCCGCCGCGGCAAATACATCATCATCGAACTCGATAACGGCTTCGCGCTGCTGGTCCATCTGCGAATGTCCGGTCGCCTCCTGATCCTTCCGCCAGATCGCCCCCTGCCGAAGTTCACACACGCTATCTTCGAGATGGATGATGGGAGACGGTTCATCTTCTCCGACCAGCGCCACTTCGGAATGATGAAGCTCGTCGCAGCCGACCAGCTCGCGCAGGAGTTTCAGAAGCTGGCGCCTGAACCCTTCTCCGAAGATTTTTCAGCGGAGTATTTGCGAACGACGCTCGCCCGGTCGCAACGCACGCTCAAAGAGACGCTGCTCGATCAATCGAAAGTTGTCGGCTTAGGCAACATCTACGCGGCGGAAGCGATGTTTCTCGCGCGCATCAACCCGTTCATCAAAGCGGCACGGGTATCGCCGCGCCGCGTGTCGCGCCTTCATTGCGCCATTCTCGAAGTGCTCGCCGAATCGATCGCGTATGGCTCGACGCTCAACGTCGATCCAACCAATATCGACGGCAGCTACTACGGCGGAGCGTACGAGGGCCGGTGGCGCGTGTATGGACGCGAGGGCGAAAGGTGTTTCGTTTGCGGAGCACTGATCAAAAGGGCAGCGCAGGCCGGGCGTTCCACCTACTTCTGCCCGCGTTGCCAAAAAAGATGAGTTGCTGACCGATTAGCATCGCGTTTTGAAAGCGCGATGGTCAAAGTCTAAGGCTCGGCCATCGAGGTTGGGCGTTCGCGCAGCCGAGGGTTGAAAACTGCGAGGCTTCGAAACAGACGCTAGACAAGTCGGTTATCCTGTTCACATAAAGGTGCGGCCCCGTAGTCCAAAAAGCAGCGCCCTTGCCACGAGCGTGTTGCCAGGCGCGGCGGGAAATCACGAGAGGTGGACATCGGAGGTTGCCTCTGCGCAAGGCCAGTGGATAAAACGGAAAGCAACCGGGGCACGCTGTTACACGACAGCGTGCCCACAAATTGCAGAACGGTCTAGATCCGAACCGGTACGGACGAAGGCGGAATCGGGGCCGCTACTCGCTCCCCTATCCGCCTCACATAGTTGAACTTTAAGCAGCAATCTTGGGAAGAAAGCTTTCGCCCGCCTTCAGCCTCAAGCCGAAATTGTCGGCGATCGTTTGACCGATGTCGGCGAGCGAACGGCGCGTGCCGAGATCGACGCCGCGTCGCGTGCGCTTGCCGACCACGAGCAATGGCGTGAACTCGCGCGTATGATCCGTGCCGCGAAAAGCCGGATCGTTGCCGTGATCGGCGGCGAGGATCAATAGATCGTCCTCCTTGAGCGCCGCTTCGATCTCCGGCAGTCGCTCGTCGAAATACTCAAGCGCGCGTCCGTAACCTTCGACATCGCGGCGGTGACCGTAGAGCATATCGAAATCGACCAGGTTAGTGAAGATCAGTCCGCGCGTCGGCTCTTTAAGCGCGGCGATGGTCTGATCGATTCCTTGGGCGTTATCTTTGGACGGAAGCGATCGCGTGACGCCGACGTAATCGAAGATCGAAGCGATCTTGCCGACCGAAACGACATCCAGATCAGCATCGGCCAACGTGACGAGCAGGTTCTCGCGCGGCGGAGGCACGGCGAAATCTCGGCGCCGCTCCGTGCGACGGAAGTTTCCGGGCGCGCCGACGAAAGGACGAGCGATGACGCGCCCGACCTCATGCTCTCCGCGCAAGATGGCCCGCGCTTTCGCGCACATCGCGTAGAGGCGTTCAACGGGGATCACCTCTTCATGTGCCGCGACTTGAAAAACTGAATCAGCCGACGTATAAACGATCGGTTTGCCGGTCCGCATGTGTTCTTCGCCGAGTTCAGCGATGATCTCCGTTCCGGAAGCGGGCACGTTGCCGAGCACGCCCGGCACGCCCGTCTCGGCGATGAACCGTTCGATGATCGCTGGCGGAAAACCTTGCGGGTAGGTCGGGAAGGGACGCTCTAGAATGATGCCGGCGATCTCCCAATGGCCCGTCGTTGTATCCTTGCCGTTGGAAAGAAGCGCACATCGCCCATAACAGCCCGCCGGCTGGTCCACTGGTCCGATGCCACGCAGTGGACGGATGTTGCCGAGTCCCAAGCGCTGCATGTTCGGTAAGCGAAGCCCGCGTTGCTCGGCGATGTGTCCCAAAGTGTCTGCCCCTTGATCGCCCCACTCGTCGGCGTCCGGCATCGCACCGATGCCGACGCTGTCAAGAACGATCAAGACGACGCGCTCGAAAGGTCCTCTTGCTCTCATCATCTTCTCCTGAAAGAACTATCTCCGTTTACGCACCAACTGCACAACCGTCTCGATGTGATGAGTTTGCGGGAACATATCGAAGAGCGAGATGGCCTGAAGAGCGTACCCCTGCTCGACGATCTTGCGTACGTCTCGCGCCATGGCCGCCGGATCACATCCGACGTAAGAGATGCGTGCCGGAGCGAGCTGCAACACGCGCGCAACCGTTTCGTTCTCCAATCCGGCGCGTGGCGGATCGAGCAAGACGAAATCGACCGGCCCGGCGATTTCCGCTGCGCGTAACCAATCCAACACGGACGCGCACCGCACTTCGATGTTGACGGCATCGGCGCGCTGCGCGTTCACGCGCGCAAAGCGACAAGCGGATGGATTCTCTTCCACAGCAACAACGCGCGCAGCGCGCTTTGCCAGCGGCAACGTGAACAACCCAACCCCGCTGTATAGATCGAGCGCAAGATCGCCACCTGCGCCATCGGTTGCCGCTCGGATGAGTGGAGTCAAGACGTGCTCATTGACTTGAAAGAAGCATTCGGCGTCAAGGCGATAGGTCATGCCGTTCACCGTACGCTGCACCGCGCGCGGTTGTGCCCCCCATTCGGGCACAAGCTCTCCCACCGACGAGGGAGCAAGCGAGATGCTGCCGTCATCTCCAGCGAGCGCGTGAACCGACCGTACCGAAGGCGGCAAGCGACCGAAACGGTCGCGCTCGCCTAGCGCCACCAATGCCTTCATCAAAGGCGGCGCGAGCACGGGACATTCCTTGATCTCGACCACTTCGTGCGATCCGCGCATGAAGTAGCCAATTCTTCCAAACTCCCGATTCAACTGCCATTCGGCTCGCGACCTGTAGCCCCACTGCGCTGGCGACGGCACAACACTCAAAGGATCTGACTCCAAGCGCGCGATGCGGCGCAAACAATCGCGCACGATCTCGACCTTGGCGGCCAGTTGCGCGTTGTAGTCCAACTGCTGAAAGTCGCACCCACCGCAGCGCCCGAAGAACGGGCAGCGCGGCGCAACCCTCGCAGGCGAAGGCTCGATCAGTCGAGCGATGGAAGCGAACTGAACGCGCGAAGAGACGCGCTCAATTCTGACGCGCGCGCGGTCTTTCGGTGCCGCCAGCGCAACCATGATCGTTGCGCCATGCGCGTGAGCGAGTCCCCATCCGCCCGGAACGATCCTTTCGATTTCAACCTCTATTTCCTCTCCGATGCGCATTGGTCCCAGTTTAGCTTCGCGCCGTCAAACCGACAAACGAAGAGCGGCGTTCGGTTCGGAAGGAGGGGTTGCCGTTTGCTAGGGAACGAGAGCATCGAAACCGCTCCGCTGGAGCGGGTCAATTCGATCGAGGTTGTTATCCGTTAGCGGACGAAGGGATTTTGATCTCGGTCTCGGCAGGACTCTTGCGCCGATCCAGCGATCTTGGAAGCGGTGATAAACGCTTGCGCTCACAAAACGCCATGCAGCTCAAAGGCGTTTCGAGCAGTTCATAAACAAAAGCGAGCGCTTTACGCTTACACAGCACAGCGCAGCTCGAAGGCTTTCGCGCGCTTTGATCGCTTCGCCCGCCGCTGTTAACGCCCGACGCGCAAGCCGATAATCAAAAAGAGCTAGCCCGTCCGAAGGACGAGCTAGCTTTGAGGTGTGTGGATCGGCCCCACACGGTGCTGGAATTTATCGGTTCTTGCGACGGCGACGCGCCCACATTCCCGTTCCGGCCATTCCCGTGCCGAGCAACAAGAGCGTGGCCGGTTCCGGTATGGGCTGGCCAACGGGAGCCGCCAGCCCCGTAACGAGCAATCCGTTGCCGATTTGGCCGATGAGCGTGGCCGCTCCGGTGGCCAGATTGATCTGGTATAGCGAAGAAAAAGTCGCGCCGCGCGGCGTGAGCGCAGCGTAAGCGATCCCGGTCAACCCTGATATGTCGAACCCAGCGATGCTTTCGGCATCAATGCCGAGCGAACCGACGAGGTTGAGCGTCCCATTGTTGGGCGGGTTTTGGATGAAGAGTTGATCCGTAGATGAATCGATCACGTAAAGAGTGGTAGTCGTCGCTCCAGCGAAATTGTTCGTGTAGGCGGCGGCGACGACGTTCGGATTGCCCGGATTGAGCGTACCATCAACGATGGTCGCGCCCGTATCGACGTTGATCCGCAAGTTTTGATCGGCGTCGCTGACTACTCGCAGTCGGTCGGGAACCGGATTGAAGTCAACGCCGAAAGAGCTTCCGACGGGCGTCGTCGTCGTCTGCGACTGAAAGACGGCGACGCCGGTCAGAGGATTCAAGATGTAGATTCTTCCTTGGTTGGTGATGCCATAGAGTTGACCGTTGGCCGGACGCCGATCGATCCCGATCAAGGTCTCACCTGACACTAAGCCGGTGATGGCCGCCGTGTTGGTGATCGTGCCGGGCGCGGCGCTATCGAAAGTGACTAACGTGTTGGCCGAGGTCAACGCGACGAGAGGTTCAGCTTCGGCTCGTCGCGTCGCGCCGACAAGGCAGAGTAAAAGGGCGATCAGTGCTAGCAGCCCCCATCGTGTGTGGATCATCTTCAATTGCCTCCGTATCCTGCAAGTGATCTCGTCTGCTCAGGTCCTTGAAAGCGCATTCCAGATCACAATTGATTCAAAGAGGATGGCAGACCACTGCCGTCAACAAGATCAAAAGGGCGGAATGGCTCAAGCGTCTAGCTGTCGCACAAGCGCTTGCCAACCGAAAAACGCTCCTGACAAAATGAAACGCTCGGCCATTCCGCAGTGCGGGCCGCCTTGTCTACTTGCGCCGACGACGCCTCAAAGCGGCACCGATGCCAGCCAAACCGGTGCCTAGCAGGACCATTGTGGCCGGTTCGGGAACGGGCACGACAGCTCCCGGCCCATCAATGGTCGCCGTGAAGGCACCGGAATCTTCAAACGGTATGCCCGGCCCACCGTTCTTGCCCGTGACGACCAGAATGTAGTTCATTCCGGTTGACAACGTGCGCGTGAAGCCGGAGCGGGTCGTATCGCCCATGAGATCGTCATTGGCGACGACGAAATTGGTCAGAGGGCTTGAGGGGTTGAAGGAGGTAACATAAAGGACCAAAAACGGATCGTAGTTGACTGGTTCGAGCGATTGCAAGACGAACGAGTACGATCCCGGCGCCGACACCGAAAAGGCGAAGGCTTTGTAAGGCACGCTCGTCCCCAGGGGCGAAAGCATGGTCCCGCTCTCTTCCGGACGATTGAAACGTCCGTCGGAGTTGGTGAAAGTGTTGCCTGTGAACGTAAAAGTTGCGGCCTGTGCCAAGCTCAAAGCGCTGAGGATCAACAGAGCGGCAAACGCCATCTTGAAACGCATGGTCTATTCTCCTCCTTGATCGAGAATTTTCTTCGCCTATCGGATGGCACCGTTAAGACGGTTCGGGAAGAAACCAAAACCAGCCGACCGACCCCCGAGATAGACGATGCTGAGAACTTGCGTCGGCGTGCGGCTGAAAGCGATGCCGTTGGCATCTGCCGGGACGATGTTAGCCTTGCCGTTCATCACGATGCCCTGATCGAGATCAGCCGGACCGTCGGCCGCATCGCGCAAGTCCGAGATGCGCTGCGCAGCGTCGAAGAACCCGCGTGCGTAGAGCACCGTGCGAATGTTGCTCGCATGGTAAGCTTCCACCGCGAGGATGCCGGCAGCGGCTTCCAGAAAGTCTTTGTTTGACAGAAAACGCGCAGCCCCTTTATACGCCGTGACGCCGACGTCCTCGAAAATGTAGGCAGCGAGCAAGAAGTTGTTCTCGTTGGCGTATGGGTCGAAGGTTTCGGTTGGACCGATGAGGCCCGCGGCCCGCGCCGCCTTGGTGAAGCTATCTTGTAGATCGATGGTCGGACGCGCCACCGCGACGTTGCCCAAACCGGCGCGCAAGAAGCGGACGTGAGCTTCTTCGTCGGCGGCGATCTCTTCAGCGTACTCGCGTATGCTCTCCGTCGCGAAAGGCACTTGACGCCCGCCGATTACGGGACCGAGCCTGCCTGTGCCCGTTACGTCGCTGTCGCTCAAGCCACGACCGAAAGCGGCGCGAAGGTAGAATTCGGCTTCGAGGTACTCCAAGTTGAGAGCGAAATTGAGGATTTTGACGTCGTTGAGTTCGCCGCTCTGCGCTAGTAAATCCACCTCTCCGAGGTGAGTTGCGCCCAGAACGCCGAGCCCAGCTACTCCCGCTTGTTTCATGAACCGGCGACGAGTCGCGCGGCTTTGACGAATCTTCTCCAAAAGATCGGACATAAAATACTCCCTCCTTTCAAGCGCATGAAGACAAAGGTCGGCCTTCGTGCGCGACGGTGGTGATCGCAGCTTCAGTCTGTTTGGTGGGCAAGCCGTGTTCGCCCACATTATTCTTTTTCTGAATATATGTACGAATGCCAGCAGTCGATCGGATTTACCCCAGCGGCTTGAATTTCAAAGGATCGCACGCTCCGCACACCGACAAGAGCCGCGTCCACCGTTTCCGCGAAGAATCGATGTGGTCGAAGCTCGACCGAGCGCATACCGAAAGGCATCGCTGCGAAACAACCGAAGGCTGTGTTATACTCTCGAAGCTCTGAAGAGTTGTGGGCCATAAGCTTGCGCGAAAAGCGTCTCTTTTCGCGTCGAACTGGTGAGGTGGTAGAACCACGATTCAAAAACGAGTCCGACGTCGAACTCGTTCGCGCCATCGCTCAAGGCGACGAACAAGCGTTAGCTGCTCTCTATGACCGCCATGGACCAACCCTATTCGGCCTCCTGCTCCGTATATTAAATGACAGGTTGGAAGCCGAGGACGTTCTGCAAGACGTTTTCGTGCAAGTTTGGCAAGAGGCCTGTCGGTTCGACGAATCGCGTGGACGTCCTTTCACTTGGTTGGTGACGATCGCGCGCAGTCGAGCCATTGATCGGGTGCGTGCTCGCGGCTCGCGCGACCGTAAAGAGACGGAAGCGAGTCGTGCAAACTGGGAGGAGACATACGACATCGCCGACGATGCGATCCGTTCGGAAGAGAGCGAATTGATCCATCGCGCGCTCGCTGAAATCCCCCGCGAACAGCGCGAAGTGATTCTGCTCGCTTACTTTCACGGACTATCGCAATCGGAGATCGCATCGCGCACAGGCACGCCGCTCGGCACGATCAAAACGCGCATGCGCGCTGGGATCAAAAGGTTGAAAGCGATCTTATGCCAAAAGATACATGGAAGAGGGGACGAGAAAAACTGACGCGTTGCGATGACTTTCCCCGAGCATCGCACGGTCATGCAAGAAGAGAATGAACCACGAAGAATTCACAGAATTGATCGAACTCGAAGCGCTAGGCCAGCTCGATGAAAGTCAACGTCGAGCGCTGGAAGAGCATCTTGAAAGCTGCGCCGCGTGTCGCGAAGAGTTCGCTCAAACCAAAGATGCAGTGGCGATGTTGGCCTATCTCGTCCCACCAACGGCGCCGCCCGAACGAGCGCGGCGAAAGATCATCGCGCGCATCCGCCGGGAAAGATTCTCGCTCATCTCTTCCGAGCCGAGAACCAATGACCGAAGGCAAGGGCGACCATGGTGGCGATGGGGGCTACTTGCTGCATCGCTTGCTCTGCTCGTCTTCGGCACGCTCCTGCTTCTGCTTTGGCAAGAACGACAGCGGACGAAAGAGGAACTCGCGCGTCGCGAAAGCGCTCAGCGTCAGTTGCAAGAGCAGATCAAAGTTTTGGAAGAGAACCTCGAGCGCGAACGCCAACTGCGTCAACTGTTGTCTGACCCGAACACGCGCGTCGTGGAACTTTCCGGCACGAACGTCGCGCCGCAAGCCCGCGCCAAACTCGCCTACGACGCGCGTACTGGCCGCGCTGTGCTCTTCGCCACCGATCTTCCGCCGACGCCGCCAGACAAAGCTTATCAACTCTGGTACATCACGCCTGAAGGCAACGCGCTCCCCGGCAACGTCTTCCGGCCCGAGGCCGGAGGTCGCGCCGAGATCGCCGGATCAGTTCCATCTGCCGGACGCGCAGTCAAGGTTTTCGCCGTGACGCTGGAGCCAGCCACTGGCATGCCGGCCCCGACCGGGGAAAAATTTCTGATCGGCACAATTTCTTAACACTCGCGCAAAACTGCCAGCATACATTCATACGTAAATTAGGAGGTCGAACGAAATGAGTGCGGCCAGAGTGGCAACCGCTGGCCGGAAGCTTTCGCGGCTTCATTTTGGTTCCCCGGTTTGCTCAGCAAGGCCGGTCACAGGAAACAATCTCTCAGAGGGGGAAGATCAAGATGAAAACCAAAATGATGCAACTAGCTTTCGTCGCCATCGCCTGCGTGGCGTTTGCGGCTTCCACGCTGGCCCAGACCATGCAACAGTCCGGACAGATGGGCATGCAAGATGACATGTCCATGCAGGCCAGCAAAGACATCGTCGAAGTCGCGATGAGCGATCCGCGCTTTTCAACGCTCGTCTCGCTCGTTCAAAAAGCGGGCTTGGTCGATACATTGAAGGGACCGGGGCCGTTCACCGTCTTCGCTCCGACCAATGATGCCTTTGCGAAGATTCCGAAGAAGAAACTCGATGAGTTGATGAACAATCCGGACAAACTCCGTTCCGTGCTCCTTTATCACGTCATCAACATGAAAGTGACGGCCAGCGATGCGCGAACCATGCCGGCACCAACTGCTGCCGGGGCGCAACTGAGCGTCAAAACGAGCATGCGCGGCGGTATGAAGTCCGTCATGGTCGACAACGCCAAAGTGATCCAAGCCGACATCATGGCATCGAACGGCGTCATTCACGCCATTGATACCGTGTTGATGCCGAAGATGAATAAGATGGGCAAACAAAGGTCTGCAAGGATGCGCTAGGTCTCCTTTGCGGTCCGAAAGTAATAAAGCCCGCTCATCGCGAGCGGGCTTTATTACTTTCATCGAGAAGCCAATTTCAACCGCACGAACGAGCGGATTAGGGGTCATCTTCTGGCCCAACGCCGAAATAGCGCATCCATTCGTCCAGATCATCTTCGACTTTGAAGATGGGCCGGTCTTCATCCGATCTAGCTGACAGCTCTTCCACCTTGCATCGGAACTGGTCGCAGCTTATGACCTGCACGCCGCAACGCCGAACGTAATCGGCGAGCGTGCGGTCCGAGGTGACGACGATCAACGTCTGTCGGTCGCGAGACCTTTCGACCAACGCTTTGATCCGTTCATCCGCATTCGACCAACGCATCGCGTAAAACACGGTGATGCCGCGATAACGCGAACCATCGGGGAAAAAAGGATCCGGGGCACCATCGAAGACGACCGAAACCGATACGCCTTTGGTCATCGCAAACCAAGCTAACTCTTCCAAAAGTTGACGCCGTGCCCGTTGAATGTTGCGGTGCCAACCGACGCGCCGCGCCATCATGTTGTTTCCGTCAATGAGGTATGGCATAGGACCACCTGTGTGGAGAATCGGCCATAGCCCGCGCGGGTGAGCTACGGCGCTTTCTGCCATTGTCGCACGACGGAGACGAAAGGTGTCAATAGCGCGCTCGTTCGCAGCCTGAGGGTCGCCTCTTCCGAATGAGGTTGATCCCGAGTTCAGTCGCCATGGAGAGGACAGACGCAAGGGAAAGGTTGAACGAAATTCGGACTGGATCAAGCCTTGCGAAGTCAAATCCTGCTCTGCCCGTAATCACAATACTCGACGATGGGACAACGCTCGCAGCGTGGCTGGCGCGGGCGACAGATGGTGCGCCCTAAACGGATCAAGTTGATGTGAAACGAATAGAACTTGCCGGACGGGACCACGCGATCCATGACAGCATGCGCGCGAGCTGGCGAGCAACGCTCCGGCAACAGCCCGAGGCGCCGAAGCACGCGGAAGATGTGCGTGTCGATGGGAAAGATCTCTTTGCCGCAGGCGAACAGCAATGTGCAAGCGATGGTCTTCGGACCGATGCCGCGAAATTGCGCTAGATACGCCGCCGCTTCCTGCGTCGGCAGGGCGCAGAGAAAAGAGAGGTCTAACGAACCGCGCTCTTCTTTCAACTGACGCAGCAGGTCTCGAATCACGACGGCTTTTTGATTGGCCAGTCCGCCGATGCGAATGGCGGCGGCGATGGTCGAGAGCCGAGCCGAAAGCAGATCCTCCCAACGCGGGAAGCGCCGCTTCAAAGCGGCAAAAGCGCGGTCGCTGTTCGTGTCGCTGGTCGCTTGCGACAGTATGACGTTGATCAACGTTGCGAGCGGATCACCCCACTGTCGAGGCTGAGGCTCGCCGAAGGCGAGTTCGAGATTCCGTATGATCTGCGCAAGCGGTTTTTCTTCCAACGCTTGTGCGACGTGCTCGTCGAAGCTCTTGCCGCGACTTCTCGCGCCGCCTCGTTGGCGTCGCCGTTCGCTTCTCGCCACGACGCTTTCATCAGCCGATTCAGAACCGGCGATGTGAATACGCTCGCGACCAGACGTGACCTGCCGCGTCGCTCGTTTGCGCGCTCGGCGACCCCCCAACCCCTTCATGCACCGCCCCCGGTCAAGACCTTCTCGTAAAAAGCGATGTAGCGAGGGATGATGAGATCCGTGCTGTAGCGTTCGAGCGCGCGCTGGCGGGCGCGCCGCCCCATCTGTTGCCGTCTCTCCGGATCGCGCAGCAGCGCCACTGCGTCAGCGCTCATCTTCTCGACGTCGCCAACGTCGCTGAGCAAGCCGGTTTCCCCTTCCACGACCACTTCCGGCACGCCGCCCGTGCGCGAAGCGATGACCGGGACCTCACACGCCATCGCTTCGAGCGCCGCTAGACCGAAGGACTCATGTTCAGATGGGAGCAGAAGCAGATCGGCAACCGATAGGTAATCAACGATGCGCGGTTGCTTGCCGACGAAAGTACAGGCTTCGGCAACGCCCAAGGAGCGAGCGCGATGCTCGACGCGCGCGCGCTCAGGTCCGTCACCGACCATGACGAGACGCACCGCCAGCTTTTGAAGCAAAACGCGCGCTAATATCTCGACGCAATCGGCTGGGCGCTTCACGGGACGAAAGTTCGAGACGTGGACCAGAAGATGTTCGCCGCGCGGCGCAAGCTGCGCGCGCAATTCGGGAAAGGGTCGCCGACGGTACTCCTCACCGCAAACGAAATTGGGGATCACTTCGATCCGATCGAAACCAAAAGTTTCGATGGTCGCGCGCTTCAAGTATTCCGAAATGGCCGTCACGCCGTCCGATTCTTCCAGACAGTAGCGCGTGATCGGCAAATAGGACCGATCCGCGCCGACCAGCGTGATGTCAGTCCCGTGCAACGTCGTGATGACGGGCAAACGGCGCTCGGCGCGCAAGACCTCACGCGCTAAGATGGCGCTCACCGAATGCGGGATGGCGTAATGGACGTGCAGCAAGTCAAGTCGTTCGGCCTCCGCCACTTCGACCATTTTGGTCGCCAACGCGAGCGTATAAGGTTGATGCTCGAAGAGCGGATAAGACATCATCTCCACTTCATGAAAGTGGATGCTCTCGTTCAGCTCGGTCAAGCGCGTCGGCAACGCTGATGAGATGAAGTGGACCGTGTGGCCGCGCCGCGCCAGCTCTTTGCCCAGTTCGGAACCGACGATGCCGCTGCCACCGTAGCTCGGATAGACCGTGATGCCGACTCTCATAACATGTGCACGGAGGCGCCGAAAAGTTCAAGAGGCAGACGACCCTCGCTATCGCCTGCCTCTCGTCTCGCCCACCTACCCGTAGAGGATAGGTGAGCGAGACTGCTTGCAAACTACTTCTATCGGGCACGCTTGTCAAGGGCATGCACACAAAGGACTTGACAAAGGTCCGCGCAACCAGAGCTTTTCAGCCGACGGGCGCCGAAATCGGCCCCAGCGGCTTTTGGCCTTTCTCGATCCCGCGCGACATGCGCTCTCGTATCCAAAGAGGTATAATAATCGCCTAGGAGCGAAAGATGCCGAAGATAGCCGACATTCAAGAGACGCCCAACCCAAATGCAGTCAAGTTCGTGCTGCGCGAGCCGGTGTCTAACGCGCCACGCTCTTTCCAGAACGCGGACGAGGCCGCGAACGACCCGCTCGCCAAAAGGTTGTTCGACATCGGCCACGTCGTGTCGGTCTTCTACATGGACCGCATGATCACGGTCGAAAAGGACGACGAGGTTGATTGGGACGAGCTTTTGCCGAAACTCGCCGAACCCATTCGCGCTGCGGCACCGCTCGGCGAGCAAGTCTCAACGCCCAAGGCGATGATCGAAGCGGCGGCGAGCGACGATCCTCGTCTGCAACAGATCAACAAGATCCTCGACGAACGCATACGTCCCGCACTAGTCGGCGACGGTGGTTGGCTTGAAGTGGTCGGTCTCGATGGAAACACGTTGACCGTTCACTACCAAGGCGCGTGTGGCAGTTGCCCAGCTTCAGTGACGGGCACGCTCATGGCCATCGAGGGGATACTGCAGCGCGAAGTAGATCCGGATTTGGAAGTGATCGCCATCTAAAGGTCACCGGACCGCCTATGCCAAGCTGCGCTTTGGAGCGGCAGGACCAGCCCTTGCTTGCGCTCTGTCTCGCGGTCGCTCGAACCTACGAGTAGATATTCATCGGGCGCGTCAACAACGCCACTGGATCATCGACGTTCAACGCTTCGTGCACGTAGAAGGCTTCGCCAGCCGCGACGCCGATCAACGCGCCGTAGTAACGCATGCGCCATTCGATCTGCTCGAGAAACTCTTTGCGACTGATGCGCGTCTGCGGTTCATCGGCGTCCGGACGGTAGAACTGCGAGGCATGCGCGCGAATGGCGGCCATCTTCTGCTCAACGAAATCCGAAACGTCCACGATGAACGAAGGGACGACGCGGCGTGAGTGGACCGGATGAGCGATGGCGGGCATCCTGATCGTCTCCTGTCCGTGATGCTCATCGTACCGGCGCATGGTCGCCAACCGCGCCGCTTCGCGCACGATGCGGCTCGTATTGGCGTGGTCCGGGTGTGGGTCGTCCCAATGAGGCGCGAAGACAACGCGCGGACGGTAAGCGCGCAACACGCGCACGACGGCGCGCCGCGCCTCTTCCGTGACGTGTAGGTGGCCGTCCGGCAACTCCAAGTTGAGGCGCACGTCCAACCCGAGAAGGCGCGCCGCTTCGCGCGCTTCCTCGGCTCGCACTTCGGGCGTCCCGCGCGTGCCCATCTCGCCGCGCGTCATATCAACGATGCCCGTGCGGTAGCCAAGAGATTTCAACTTCAGCAATGTTCCGGCGACGCTCAACTCGGCATCATCCGGATGCGAAAAGATCGCCAGCACGTCCAATCCGTTCGATTCCATCTGTTCACCTGCAATCGCTTGAAGAAACGCCCCGAAAGTTTATCTACCACATCTCAACACCGCACGCGAAGTGGAGCAAGGCGAGTTTCGCGCCGGCTCGGCTTCGTGCGCCGCTCGGCACGCGAAGAGGAGCAAAAACTGCGCAGCGATTGCGGCTGTTCCCGGCGTTCATCTTATACTTGATGCTCGGCGTATGTTGGAATTCGACGTAATTGTTATCGGCGCTGGAATCGCTGGATTAGCGGCAGCAGAAAGGATCGGCGAAGCGGGACGTCGCACATGCATCATCGAAGCGCGCGAACGCATTGGCGGACGTGTGTACACGACCGGTTCGCCCGCGAGCGTGCCAATTGAATTGGGCGCGGAGTTCATTCACGGACGCCCGCCTGAACTGTGGTCCATCGTGCAAACGACCAAGCTGCGCATTGCTGAGGCGCGCGGCGTGAGCTGGTGCGCCCAAGATGGCAAGCTCGCGCCATGCAGCGAATTCGCGCGCGTGGGCGCAAGCATGAACCTGATTCTCGAACACGCGCCGCCGCCGGACCAACCGGACGTCCCTTTTCAGAAGCTGCTCGATGTTTATTTCGCCGAAGAACGTTTCGCTGAAATGCGCGCGGCAGCGACGCGCTATGTCGAAGGTTTTCATGCAGCGCGGGCCGAACGCATCAGCGCGCAAGCCTTGGTTCGTGGCGAAGCAGCTTCCGCCCGAACAGAAGGGGGTCGCGCCTTCCGTTTGCTCGACGGCTACGGAAAGGTAATCGAACATTTGTGCGCACGTTTGAGCGGCGATGTTCGCCTTGAGCTTTGCACTGTGGTCGAAAGGATCTATTGGGAACAAGGCGCGGTCAGCGTCTGCGCGCAAAGGGCCGATGGTACGGGCGCGACTTTCCGCGCTCGCGCCTGCATCGTGACGATCCCGCTCGGCGTCCTTCGCGCTTCGCCCGATGCCCGCGGAGCCATTCTCTTCTCTCCCGATCTTTCGGAGAAACGGGCCGCCATGCTCAAAATCGAGGTCGGTCAAGTCGTGCGCCTCAACCTGATCTTTCGCCGTCGTTGGTGGCCGGAATTTCTTCGCGCAAGATATGATCAGCGAAAAGCGACGGAGCGGATGGGCTTTCTTTTCGCGCGAGATGAGCCTTTTCCGACTTGGTGGACGCAGCATCCAGCGCACACGCCCGTGCTGGTCGGTTGGGCAGGTGGCAGCCGCGCCGAAAGGTTGCTCGCTAGCGGCGACGTCGTCGAGCAAGCCATAAGTTCCTTGTGCCGTATCTTCGGCAGCGAGCGGCGCGAAATGGAAGCGCTCATCGAAGAGGTTCGATGGCACGACTGGTCCGCTGATCCGTTCGCACGCGGCAGTTATTCGTACATCGGAGTCGGTGGGCTTTACGCGCCGCAGGCGTTGGCTCAGCCAGTGGCTGACACGCTCTTTTTCGCTGGCGAAGCGACGAACACAGCGGGACACGAAGCGACCGTGCACGGGGCGTTGCAGACCGGTCAGCGCGCTGCAGAAGAGGTGATCGCCGCGCTCGCTAAAAAGAGTTGAAGAGGAGACCCATCCTTTTCTTCGGAAGAGGGCTCGTCTTCTCTTCGGAATCGGGCGCCTCTATTCCCCATGCGTCAAGCGCAAGATCCGAAAGCGGACCCGTGCTCTATGCGAAATCCATCGGAGGCCATTTTCAGCGCGCCCGTTTCGTCAAACGATGCAACCGCTCGGCAGCAGCGAGCAATGTCTCTTCCTTTTTGCAAAAGCAGAACCGCACCTGTTGTGCTCCACGTGCAGGTTGACTGTAGAAAGAGGAGCCAGGCACGCAAGCGACGCCCACGTCGCGCACGAGAGCGCGCGCAAACTCGATATCATTGCTGAAGCCAAAGTGGCTGATGTCGGTCATGATGTAGTATGCGCCGTCGGGACGCCAGACGCCGAAGCCGGCTTCTTCGAGCGCGCCGAGCAGCAGTTCACGTCGGCGCGCGTAATCGCGGCGCAACGCGGCATAGTACTCGCGCGGCAGATGCATCGCCGCCGTTCCAGCCGCTTGCAATGGAGCGGCGGCACCGACGGTGAGAAAATCGTGCACCTTGCGAATCGCGCTGGTGATCTTTGGCGGCGCGATGCAGTAACCGACGCGCCAGCCGGTTACCGAATAGGTCTTCGACAAAGAGTTGACGATCACCGTTCGCTCGCGCATCCCAGCGATCTGCGCCATGGAGATATGCGCGCATGGCTCGTACACGATGTGCTCGTAGATCTCATCAGTCAAACAGAGCGCGTCGTATTCTTGGCAGAACGCGGCGATGCTCTCCAGCTCCTCGCGCGTGAAGACCTTGCCCGTAGGGTTGTTCGGATTGCAGAGGATGATCGCTTTAGTCCGACGGTTGAAGGCGCGACGCAATTCCTCCGGATCGAACTCCCAGCGCGGCGGATGAAGCGGCACGTAGCGCGGACGCGCCCCCGAAATGATCGCATCCGGCGCGTAGTTTTCATAGAACGGCTCGAAGATGATCACCTCTTCATCGGGATCGACCGTCGCCAGCATCGCCGCGATCATCCCTTCGGTCGAACCACACGTAACGGTGATCTCCGTTTCAGGATCGATTTCGAGTCCCAACGACCAGCGAACCTTGTCAGCGATCGCTTGGCGGAAAGGTTGCGCCCCCCACGTGATGGCGTACTGATTGACGTCGCCGGCAATCGCTTCGATGGCCGCCCGTTTGATCTCTTCGGGCGCGGCGAAGTCCGGAAAGCCTTGGGCCAGATTGATCGCGCCGTACTTGATCGCTTCGCGCGTCATCTCGCGAATGACCGATTCGGTGAACAGGCCCGCCTTGCGCGAAACGTGCTCTTTTTTCGGCTCAAGAGCGCTCATCTGTCCTCTCCTTTGTGTCGCTCGATTGTACCGAAAGAGGCTGGCAAAAAGCACCGTTTCGCGTTGACGCTGCCGCGTGGGGTTTGCTAACTTTCCCGCAGTCGGAAAACCGATCAAAGAGTGAAGATGAAGATCGTGATTCTGGGGTCGGGCACCTCCGTGCCGCATCCGAAACGCACGGCCTCTGCCCACTGGCTGGCCACCGAAAAGACCACGCTGCTGCTCGACTGCGGAGCGGATGCAGCTCATCGCATGGCCGCGCACGGACTCGCGTGGGAGGATCTCGGGGCGATCTGGCTCAGCCACTTTCACTTGGACCACATCGGCGGCCTGCTTCCTTTTCTCTTCGGCACCAAGTACGCGCCGCAGACCCAATCCCGCCGCCATCCGCTCGTCATCTACGGTCCGCGCGGGACGGCGCTCCTGCTCCAACGACTCGACCGCGCCAACGACTACGATCTGCTGGACCAGCCTTTTCCGCTCGAGGTGCGCGAAGTCAAACCAGACGAAGAGTTCGAGATTGGCCCACAACTCACGGCGCGCGCGTTCAAAACGCCGCATACCGACGAAAGCCTCGGCTTACGCTTGACCGACGAGCGCGGGCGCATCGTCGTTTACACCTCCGATACGGGTTTCGACGAAAAGTTGGCGACCGAAGCGCAAGGAGCATCGTTGCTCATCATCGAATGCTCGTTTCGGCGCGATAAACCCGTCGCCACGCATCTGGAGTTCAACGAAGCCGCTGAGATCGCAAAGCGTGCCGGCGCGGACAAAACGGTGTTGGTTCACCTCTACCCTGAATGGGATGACGCCGAGACGAACGCGATCAACGGTCTTAGGCTCGCCGACGATGGACTCGAAATCGAGCTTTGAAAGATTGCGCTGTCGTAGGTTGACCTGCGGATAAAGCGCAGCGCGTGCCCTTTGATTCAATCCCTTTGCGGCGCGTCGCTGTACCGATCACAGCTCGATCTAAGGCGCGGATCGAGCTGTGGCGATGCGCGAAGCGTCGAAAGTTCATACGAGGATGAAAGCTAAACTGATAGTCAATCCGGTCTCCGGGACAGATTCCGCTCCAGACTACTTGCAAACGATCAATCAGAGTCTGCGGCAGAAGTTCCTCGATCTTGACATCGTGATGACCACCGGCGCGGGCGATGCGATGCAAGCCGCCGCGCGCGCCGTCGAACAAGGTTGCACCCATTTGTTCATCGCTGGCGGCGATGGGACGTTGAACGAAGTCCTCAACGGCGTCATGCGTCTTGACGAAACTTCAACCGGCGTCATCTTCGGCTTGATACCGCTCGGAACGGGCAACGATTTCGCCGTCGCCCTCGGGTTGCCTGAGGACGTGCCGACGACGCTCGACATCTTGCTTGCCGGACGCACCGTTGAAGTCGATGTCGGACAATTGAACGACAGATTCTTCGTCAACGTCTCGGCGGGCGGGTTCATCGCCGAAGTCTCCGATGCCGTCGATCCGCGCTTGAAAAGCTTAGCTGGCAAGCTCGCTTACTTGGTCGGCGGCGCGCAAGTGCTCTTCGACTACGATCCGGTCGAAACGAGCGTGCAGATCATCGAAGAGGAGAAATCCTTCGCGCTCACGATGCAGATGTTCGCTGTCTGCAACTCGCGTCTGATCGGCGGAGGGCGGATGATCGCGCCCGATGCGCGCATCGACGACGGACTTCTCGATGTTTGTCTCATCGAAGCGATGCCGACGCTCGATTTCATCGGCTTGCTGACGCGCGTGTCGAGCGGCGACCATGTAGAAGAAGAACGCGTCCACTATTTCAAGGCGCACGAACTGAGAATGGAGTTCGCGCGCGCAGTCAAGGTGAACACGGACGGCGAGGTGTTCGAAACGCGCGAGTGCCGCTATCGTGTGTTGCCCAAAGCAGCGCGCTTCATCGCCGGCGAAGTGCCCTATTCATCTGATGACGCGACGTCGCAGTGACGCGCTTGGCTCGACGATGGATGCCTCATCGCGGTCTTCGCGTGGCGAGAGGCTGAGGTTCTGTTGTGAAAGCGACGCCAGATCATCGTTTTGCAACATCGCTTCCAACATCCCTGAAGGGCGCCGAAAGATTCGCTCCGCAAGCATCCAGCGGTAGTTCCGCTCTTCCGCTTTTGGCGTTAGAATTTGTGTCGTTATGCGGTGCAGTCTGGGTTTCGCTTGCATCCTCATTGCGGCGCTTTTTCTCCGCTCCGGCGCGGAATCCATTTGGTTCTCTTCGACTTGGGGCGACGACGCGGCGCTGCTCGAAACGGGAGCGCTTGCGCGCACGCCCGCGCCACGCGTGCCGCGCGAAATCAAGATCGTTTCGTACAACATACGCTGGCGCAGCGGCCAGGAATTGGAAGAGATCATTCGTCTTCTTCAAACCGATGTCGAGATCGGCAGCGCACAGATCATCGGATTACAGGAAGTCGATCGCCGAAAGAAGCGCAGTGCCTACACCAACACGGCGCGCTTGATAGCGGAAAGGCTCGGAATGAACTACGCTTGGGCCGCGCCGCCACAAGCGGCTGATGTCACAGAAGAGGAGACGGGCGTAGCCCTGTTCAGCCCTTATCCGCTGACCGAGATCGAAAGGCTCGTACTGCCGCACCCAGGTCCGCGCGCACGGCGTCGCGTCGCGCTGGGAGCGACGGTTCAACTCGCGCCCGACCGTTCGGTGCGCGTCTACGTCGTTCACTCGGAGACGCGCATTGAAGTTTGGCAGAAGATGGAGCAATTGCGCACCATCTTGAAAGACCTCGAACGACGTTCGCCGATCAACCGAGCCATCGTGCTCGGCGATTTCAACACGGCTGAAGTCGCCGCGATCAAAGGCACGCGCCGTCTCTTCGAGCAAGCGGGGTTTGCGACGCCGTTTGCCGACGATCAACCGACTTGGCAGTTCACAACGCTCGGGCTGAAGATGCTAGACCTTAAGCTAGATTGGATCTGGTTGCGCGGTTTCAAACCCACAGCTTGGGGCATCGCGCGCCGCATAGATTACTCCGATCATTGGCCGCTCTGGATCCGTGCCGAGTTGAATTGAAATGCGCTTGGCAGGAACGGCAGTGCTTACAGTCAACGGGCGAAGCGAGCGAAGGGACCGAATCGAACATTCCGGATCGCCGCGTCAGCCTTGAATCGATTGCGGGAAGGTGCCGAATTCGCACCTGAAGGCAAGCGACCTAGGGCTATTAGGGCTATTGTCGAGGAGACACGCGATTGTTTATCATCCGAAGATCTCGTTTGAACTCTGCTGGTTCGAGGTCAAATGGTGAAAAAAGCAGCGGTTGCTCTGATCGCCCCCGTTACAGTTCTGTTGATCGCCCATGCGCTCGGCGCGCAAGATGTCCGACAAAACGACGTGCTCGAGCTGCCGCGCCTGTTGCAGTTGCCGGGACTGCAAGCGCGCGTAAGCCTGCGTCGCGATGGGCGCGGCATTCCATACATCGAAGCCCAAACCGAAGATGATCTGTACTTCGCGCAAGGCTACGTGACGGCGAGCGATAGGTTGTGGCAGATGGACCTGCTGCGGCGCACGGCGCGCGGCGAGTTATCGGAGATCTTCGGCAAAACGACGCTCGAAGAGGACAAACGCCGAAGACTGTATGGCTTCGCATCGCTGGCCGAAGCGGCTTACGCCAAGGCGTCGCCTGAAACGCGCCGCGCCCTTGAAGCTTATGCGCGCGGCGTCAACGCTTTGATCGCGTCGCTTACCGAAGAACAACTTCCGGCAGAATTTCGCCTCTTGCGTTATCGCCCGCGCGCGTGGCAACCAACCGACTCGATCGTCGTTGGGAAGATATTCGCCGAAGTCCTCTCGACGACTTGGCAACTGGACCTGATGCGGGCCTCGCTGCTCGATCTTCCAGCAGAGAAGCGTCGCCAGTTGCTGCCAAGCGCGTCGCCGCTCGACGTCATCATCGTCGGGAGCGATCAACGGCGTGGACGGCCCGCGTTCGAGCAATCGAGCCGCATCGAAGTGGCCCACACGTCCGCTTCCGTGAGCCCATCGGTGCTGGCCGAGATGAAGCGCGCGATGGAGCTGGACCGGCGCGCGCTCGAAAGAGTCGGGCTGTACGTCGAGGATCTTGCCGCAAGCAACAACTGGGTCGTGGCGGGCGCACGATGAGCGGGCAACCGCTGCTCGCCAACGATCCGCACCTACCCGCGTCCGCGCCTTCCATCTGGCACATGGTTCACCTATCCGCCCCGGGCATGCGCGTGGCCGGGGTGACGGCGCCGGGCGCGCCGGGCGTCATTCTGGGCCACAACGAACGCATCGCATGGGGCGCAACCAACCTCGGTCCAGACGTACAAGACCTTTACCGCGAGAAGTTCGACCGCGCCGACCCGCGACGCTACCAGACGCCGCGAGGCTGGCAAGTTGCCGAGATGCGCCGCGAGGAGATCAAAGTCAGGCGCAACTTCACCGATACAGCGACGGATGTCGTGGTCCAAGAGGTGGCCGTCACGCGCCATGGACCGATCATTATCGAGCGCGGTGACGAACGCTACGCCCTGCGATGGACCGCTCTCGATCCGAACGCCATTGAGTTCGAAGCCTTTTACCGGCTCAACCGAGCGCGCAACTGGGCCGAATTCTGCGCCGCTTTGCGTCAGTATCGCGGCCCGACTCAGAACTTCGTTTACGCCGATGTCAACGGTCACATCGGTTACTACGGGGCTGGCATGATCCCCATCCGCCGTTCAGGCGATGGCAGCTTGCCGTACGACGGAGCGACCGACGAGGGCGAATGGATCGACTATATTCCGTTTGAAAAGTTGCCGCATGTTTTCGACCCGCCTTCGGGTGTGATCGTTACGGCCAATAGCCGCGTCGTCGGCCAAGATTATCCGTACCATTTGACGCACAATTGGTCCGCGCCATACCGTTCTCGCCGGATATACGAACTGCTGACCGCCAAAAGCAAATTGAGCATAGAGGACTTCGAACGGATTCAAGGCGACACTTATTCCATCGGCGGGCACCTGTTTGCGCGCGAAGCCGCAACGCTGCTCCGTGACTATGCTACCGATGAGGCGACGAAGCGCGCCGCTGACACGCTCGCCAGTTGGGATGGCAAGCTCGAGCCCGCTTCGCGCGCCGCGCCGCTCGTCGCCGAAATGAAGCAAGCTTTTCGTCAGCGCATCATCGCCGCAGCGATCGGACCGGAGCGTGCGCGCGATTTCCGTTGGGGCAACGAGGCGACCTTGCTCGACCGATTGATCGTGGAACGTCCGGCGGAATGGTTGCCCAGCGAATTCAAAACCTATCGAGAACTGGTGCGCGCCTGCTACGACGATGCACGTCGGGCGCTGATCGCGCGTTTGGGCCAAGACGAAAACGCATGGACTTGGGGGCGCTACGCTCAAGCCCGCTTTCCACATCCGCTCGCCTCCATCCCGTTGATCGGACAGGCGTTCGCCATCCCCCCTGTGCCGCAACGCGGTAGCGGCAACGGATTGATCGCGACGATCAACGTCGGAGCGGGCGTCTCGATGCGCTTCATCGCCGATGCGAGCGATTGGGATCGGACGCGACAAGGGATCGCGCTCGGCGAATCGGGCGCTCCATCAAGCGCACACTGGAAAGATCAACTCGAAGAATGGCTCGCCGCGCGCCCGAGCGCTTTCCCCTTCTCCGCCGAAGCCATCGCTGCCATGTCGAAACTCGTCACGGTGTTCTCCCCGTTGACGACAGCGAACGGGAAATAAATGGATCCTTCTCGCGTAAGAGAACGGCGGCGGATGCTTCTCCTAGTTCTGCGTTCCGAGCCCTGAACTCTGAGGTCTCTCGCGCACAATGAGAGCAACGGACAGACCGAAAGGATCGCGCGCAAACCACACGGAACGAGCGCGCCTCTTTTGCGCCATCGAGCTTCCCGCCGAGTTGCGCGCGCTCATCGCGGCCCGAAGCGAAAAGCTGCGTTCGTCTGCGTATGGAACGGCAGCGCGGTGGGAAGCGAGCGAGAAACTTCATCTGACGCTCAAGTTCTTGGGCGAGATCGAGACGACGCGGCTGTCGGCGCTGGCGCTCGCCGTCCAAAGAGCGACCGAACGAATCGCGTCCTTCGAACTACAATTGGGCGGACCAGGAGTCTTTCCGCCGCGTGGACCAGCACGCGTGCTCTGGATCGGCCTGAACGATCCGACCGGACGACTCGCCGCGTTGCAACAAAAGCTCGAAGCGGAGTGTCGCAAACAGGGCTTTCCGCCGGAGACCAAATCCTTTCATCCGCACGTCACCATCGCGCGACTTCGCACGCAAGCGCCGCCGCTCCTCGCCCTCCATCTGGAGACGGCGATCGAGAGTCGGCGTTTCACCGTTCGAGAGGTCGTCATCATGCGCAGCGAGCTTCGCCCCGAAGGCTCACGTTACACCTCGCTCGCCTCGTTCGACTTGGGCCATGAAGTTTAACCATCGAACGGCCCGCTCGCTTCAAAACAGGCATCTGAGTTGCGCGTTGAAGGAGCGCGGCGGCGCGTAGTTGGTTCCGCCGAAGACCGAAAGGAAGTTGTACAAACCAATGCGGTTCGTCAGATTGAGCGCGTCGAGTTGCAGGCGAAGGCGACGCGACGAGGACCTCGCGAGATCGTAACCGACGGAAAGATCGGATGTCGTGCGCGCGCACACGGGGTCCTCTGTGATGAACGTACTGCCACCAATCCTTTCCCGGCGGCTCCTCCCCTCGGCTACGAGCCGTGAGATGGTTGACTGAGACTTTGCTCGCCGTCAACGCCCGACTGATTCAATTCATCAGCGGGGCAGTTGGCGCGTGCGTCCTGGCGGGAGCGCGGCTGTGGTCTCTTCTTCATCCCGTTTTTCGCCGGTCTCGGTGAAGACCTCTTTGATCGCTCCGACGCTTGACAACACGCTGGCCGTTTCAACCGGCATGAAGATCACTTTTGAATTGTTGGCGCGCGCCATCTCTTTCAGGCTCTCGATGTAGCGCGTGGTCAACAAGTAGTGCGATGGGTCTCCCTGTCCGAGCAGGGATTGCGAAATGCGCGCGATGGCTTCGGCCTCTGCGGCGGCAGCACGCAGACGGGCTTGCGCAGCACCTTCGGCTTGCAGAATAGCGGCCTCCTTTTCGCCCTCGGCGCGCGTGATCGCCGCTTGCTTTTCGCCCTCGGCGCGCGCGATGGCCGCCTGCTTTTCGCCTTCGGCTTGAAGCACGAGCGCGCGTCGGTTGCGTTCGGCGGTCATCTGTTTTTCCATCGTCACGCGCACGTCTTCGGGCGGCGAGATGTTCTTGACATCGACGCGCGTCACTTTGACGCCCCACTTATCGGTCGCTTCATCGAGTATGACGCGCAGCTTCGAATTGATCTGCTCGCGCGACGAAAGCGTGTGATCCAAGTCCATTTCGCCGATCACGGAGCGCATGCCGGTGATGGTCAACTGGATGATCGCGCCGACCAAATCAGCTACTTCGTAAACGGCCTTGATCGGATCGGTGATCTGCCAATAGACGACCGAATCGACGTGGATCGTCACGTTATCGCGCGTGATCACGGGCTGCGGCGGCAGATCGATGAACTGCTCGCGCAGGTCGATGGAAGTAAGGCCGGAGCGCGTCCCAGTCCAGTAAACGGCGCGCGGCCGGTCCAGAAACGGGACGATGACGTTCAAGCCGCTGGTCGCCAACCGACTGAACCGGCCCAACCTTTCGATCAACATGACGGTCGCCTGCGGCACGATCTTGATCGTTTTGGAAGCGATCACCAAGGCGGAAATGGCCAGAAAGAAGAGGAGAAAAAGCGGGAAGAAATCCATGTCTCGTACCTCCGTTTCGCTGCTTGACCCGCTAGCCGACACGCCCGCGCGTGCGGTTCGGCGTGCGCGATCATGAGCGTCTCTTTGCTCAACGCGGGCGGCGCTCGACCGCGCGCTCGCTCCTTACGTTGAAGATTCTACTTCGCCCCCTGCTCCGCCACCAACAGCTCGATGAACTTTTTCGCCACTGTGCTCAACGCGCGGTCGCTGCGGTAGATGATCCCGACCGAGCGTTTCCACTCCGGCTCGGCCAGCGCCACCACGGCCAATTGTCCGCTTCGCTGTTCGTCGAGCACGCTCGGACGAGGCACAATCGCTAACCCCATGCCGACTTCAACGGCACGTTTGATCGTCTCGATGTTATCGAACTCGACCACGCGCCGGACCGAAACGCCGTAGGACCGCAGAATGCGGTCTGTCGCGCGTCGTGTCGGGATGTCGCGCTCGAAGAGGATGAAACCCTCGCCGTCGAGATCTTTGGCGCTCACCGTGCGCTTTTTCGCCAATGGATGGCCCGGCGGGCAGATGAGCACCAAACGGTCCCCTTGCAACGGAACCACTTCAAGGCCGCGTTTCTTCTCCGGATAGGCGACGATGCCGAGATCGACTGCACCGTTCAACACATCGCGCACGATGCGCGTCGTCCGGCTGTATTCGAGATCTATTTTGGCCTCCGGGAAAAGCGTCATGAAGCGTCGAACCACCGGCGGAAGCTCATGCAACCCGACGCTGTAAACGGTGGCGACGCGCACCGTGCCGCTGACGCTTCCGGTCAAAGAACGCATCCGCTCTTCCAGATTCTCGTACGCCGCGAGCACCTTGCGGCTCTCTTCGTAGAAGACTTCGCCCGCCTCCGTCAAACGGATATCGCGCCGCCCGCGCACGCGTTCCAGCAACCGTCGCCGAAACTTCTCTTCAAGCGCGCGCACCTGCTGGCTGACGGCCGATTGCGTCACCAAGTTGCGCTCGGCCGCTTGCGAAAAGCTCCGCGTCTCGACCAAGTCGCAAAAGATCTTGAGCGTTTCGAGTTGCATCGCCCTTGATTAGAAACCTTTAGATTCTTGGTCAAAATTTTTCATTTTACCTTATAAAGGATTATCGCTTAAAATAGGCTCGGTGTGCAATCACGAAGCGTTCAGAGGCGACGGAGTGGAAGATGGCTGTACGTCCGAGTCGAACCTTTATCTTGCGCAAGATACATCAGCTTTCGGGAATAGTCCCGCTCGGCATCTTTTTGCTCGAACACTTTTACACCAACTCCAAGGCGATGCTTGGGAGCGAAGCTTTCAATCAAGCCGTGGTCGATTTGCAGGGCATCCCGTACATTTTGTTGATCGAGATCTTCGGCATCTTCATTCCGCTCATCTACCACGCCGTTTACGGGCTGTTGATTACGTGGGAGATGCGCCCCAACAACCTGCACTATCCGTATGCGCGCAACTGGTTCTACCTGATCCAGCGTGTCACCGGGATCATCCTCTTCTTCTTCATCACGTTTCACGTGCTCAACTTTCGCTTCGGGATGATCCCAGGATTGAACGATCTGGCGGTTGCGCACCATCCGGACATGGCGTTCGAGATCGTCTCGCGTGAATTTCAGTTGCCGTTGATCTTCGCCGTTTACGTCGTCGGCATCACGGCGACAGTATGGCACTTGGCTAACGGCATCTGGCTCTTTCTGGTTGACTGGGGCGTCGTGATCGGACCGAGTGCGCAACGCGCCGTCGGCTATGCCTGCATGGCGTTCGGCGCGGCGCTTCTTTTCGTCGGCCTCAACGCCGCAGTGGCGTTCATCCGTCCGGGAGGACTTCTGGGAGGTATCTTGTACTAGCATGGCCAAGAACGACATTCGCATCGCAGTTGTCGGTGGGGGCTTGGCCGGACTTTCGGCGGCGATGAAGATCGCCGAGGCTGGCCATCACGTGGACCTATTTTCGGTCGTCGCCGTGCGCCGGTCCCACTCGGTCTGCGCGCAAGGCGGCATCAACGCGGCGGTTAACACCAAGGGCGAAGGCGATTCGCCGTGGAAGCACTTCGACGACACGGTCTACGGCGGCGACTTTCTCGCCGACCAGCCGCCGGTCAAGGCGATGTGCGAGATGGCTCCGTCGATCATCTATCTTTTCGATCGCATGGGCGTGCCCTTTTCGCGCACTAAAGAGGGCTTGCTCGACTTTCGTCGCTTCGGCGGCACGCTTCACCACCGCACGGCTTTCGCCGGCGCTTCCACAGGACAACAGCTCCTTTACGCGCTCGATGAACAGGTGCGCCGCTACGAAGCCTTGGGGCGCGTGACGAAGTACGAAGGGTGGGAGCTGCTCTCGCTCGTGCTCGATAGTCATCAAGTCTGTCGCGGCATCGTCGCGATGAATCGGCAGACGCTTGAGGTTCGAGCCTTTCCCGCCGATGCCGTGATCATGGCGACAGGCGGTCCAGGGTTGATCTTCGGCAAATCGACCAATTCGCAAGTCTGTACGGGCAGCGCCGTCAGCGCTTGCTACCAGCAGGGCGCGCGTTACGCCAACGGCGAGTTCATACAGGTTCATCCGACGGCCATTCCGGGCGAAGATAAACTCCGTTTGATGTCCGAATCGGCGCGCGGCGAGGGCGGGCGCGTCTGGGTGCCGCGCAAGAAAGGCGACACACGTCCGCCGCAGGAGATCCCCGAAAAGGAGCGCTGGTACTTCCTCGAGGAGAAGTATCCGGCCTACGGCAATTTGGTCCCGCGCGATATCGCGACGCGCGAGATCTTCATGGTCTGCTTGCAAGGGTACGGCGTCGGCGGCAAGAACCAAGTCTACCTCGACCTGACGCACATCCCGGAAGAGGTCCTCAACCGCAAGCTCGGCGCCATCCTCGAGATCTACGAGATGTTCGTCGGTGACGATCCGCGTCATGTCCCGATGCGCATCTTCCCCGGCGTCCACTACTCGATGGGCGGTTTGTGGGTTGACTACAACCAGCGGACCAACATTCCGGGCTTGCTTGCCGCCGGCGAATGCGACTTCTCGATCCACGGCGCGAACCGCCTCGGCGCCAACTCCCTCGTCTCCTGCGTCTACGGTGGCTTCGTCGCCGCTCCGGCGGCCATCGAGTACGCGAAGAACATCGAACGCAACGGGGCCGACGGCTCCAAGATCTACGAAGACGAGGTGAAACGGCAGCAAGAGATCAATGAACGTCTCATCCGCCAGACGGGCAACGAGAACCAGTACGCCATCCACGAAGAGATGGGCCGGTGGATGACCGAAAACGTCACCGTCATACGCTACAACGATAGGCTCAAAGAAACGGACAACAAACTCCTCGAATTGCTCGACCGCTACCAGCGCATCTCGTTGAACGATTCGAATATGTGGGCGACGCACGCGTTGCCGCACGCGCGTCAGCTCTACAACATGCTTCAGCTTGCGCGCGTCATCACTTTGGGCGCGCTCAATCGCAATGAATCGCGCGGCGCGCATTACAAACCGGAGTTCCCCGAACGCGACGATGAGAACTGGTTGAAGACGACCATCGCCGAATACTCGGACGAAGGTCCGGTCTTCTCCTACCTTCCGGTCGATGTGAGCCTGATCAAGCCGCGCAAGCGCGACTACAGCAAAGCGAAGACGCCCGACACCGTGAACGTCGCGACCGCGGCAGTACAACACGCTTCGAAAGAGATCCGCGAGCAAGCGACGGCGTCGGGGTTGCCAGTGCCTGAGTCGGCGCAGCAGATCCCGACCGAAGGTTGGGAGCAGAAGCCACGCGACTTGAGCGGCCCCGTCATCTGGGCACAGGATAAAGAGCAGGTCGAACAGCTCGTAAACGAGCGACCGAAGACCAGTCAGGAACAAAGTAAAGGGATCGAAGACGCGGGAGGCAAATCGGACAAACTATGAGCGCGAAAAATGGGAAGAAGCCAGACGTCATCGAACTCAGAATCCGCCGACGCGCCAATCCGCAGGCGGAGCCTTACTGGGAAGAGTTCACCATTCCCTATCGTCCGAACATGAACATCATCTCCTGTTTGATGGAGATCAGAAAGAACCCGATTACCAAAGACGGTAAACGGACCACGCCCGTCGTCTGGGAGATGAACTGCTTGGAGCAGGTCTGCGGCATCTGCACGATGGTGATCAACGGGCGCGTGCGCCAATCCTGTTCGGCTTTGGTGGACCAACTGGAGCAGCCGATCACGCTCGAACCGATGTCGAAATTCCCGAACGTGCGAGATCTCGTCGTCGATCGCTCCGAGATGTTCGAGCATCTGAAGCGCGTCAAGGCATGGATCGAAATAGATGGGACTTACGACCTCGGGCCGGGGCCACGCATGTCGCAAGAAGAGGTCGATGAGCGATACGCCTATTCGCGCTGCATGACGTGCGGCTGCTGTTTGGAAGCCTGTCCGCAATACGGCGACGGCAACTACATCGGACCGCAGGCGATCGCGCAGGTACGTCTGATGAACATGCACCCGACCGGCAAGATGACGCGCGATGACCGCCTACAGGTCTTAATGGAAGAGGACGGAATTCACAAGTGCGGCAACGCGCAGAACTGCGTCCGCGTCTGTCCGATGAAGCTCCCCTTGACGAAAGCCATCTACGAAGAGAACCGCGAGACGACTTGGCGCGGCTTGTTCGGCTGGCTGCGTCAATGATGTTGAGGTCGCCGCGTCAACGAGAGGCTTTTCTGTGCGAAAAGCCTCTCCAATTGAAAACCGCTCGAACTCGATCCGGTTGAGCTACGGTCATAGCCGCAATCCAAAGTTATAAGCTCAAGTGAGCACAACGCGAACGCGCCTTGGCCCAAGGGATCTCGCGCATAACTTAGATCCGTTGCAAGCCCCGAGCCCCACTTAAATTTCGGCAAACTCAGCCTATTGGCCGACCAATACAAAGATCATCAACGCTTTGGGGTAACAAGACGGCCACCTAGCCGCCAAGTGGCGCACGGCGACGCAGTGGGCCTTCACGGCGGCGCTCGCAGCAGGCTACCTGGTCGAAGATTTCTATCGCTGTAACCGGGATAAAAAACGATTCGGCCTCTATCTCCTTCGGCGCGGCAAAAGCATTGATGATTACGTTTGAAGTTCTGCGCGCCCATCACAAGTATCGCTGTAACCGGGATAAAAAACGATTCGGCCTCTATCTCCTTCGGCGCGGCAAAAGCATTGATGATTACGTTTGAAGTTCTGCGCGCCCATCACAAGTTTGGACTTGGCGGCCTTCTTAAGTGCTGCTCAGCCTTGGCAAATCAACCTTGGCGGTCCTTTTAGCGTAGCCGAGCGAATCCCTCACCACGCGATTGCGGGCTGGCGACGCGATGCTCCTCGAACCGCTCGAAAAGAGGCTCCTTGAGCAGTTTAAACACGCAACGCGACATTCGCGAGCGTCCGCAAAATGCTGAGATCACGCGAGCAGGCTTGTCATCTTAACCTAAGATCGAGTACTATTTCGCAGAGTATGGAAAGTTCTGGCGGCTATAGTTCAGCTGGTTAGAACGCTTGACTGTGGATCAAGAGGTCGCGGGTTCGAGTCCCGCTAGCCGCCCCAATCCCATCAACCCCAACGCAGAAAAGCCTCCTTCCGGCTCGATCAAACGATGCGCCATGAGCTTATTCTTTTAGGTTTATTATGGCTGACGGTGAGCTGCGGTCGTCGGACCAGCAGCGCGCGAACGGCGCAGATAAGCGGCATAGCGGATCAATCCAGCGACCGCGCGCTGGCCTGAGACTTTTGACGGGCAGCCGGAAGCAAGCGGCATGCTCCGACCGCCCTCCAAGCCGATACAGATCGAGGACACGCCTCCTGCGCGGCAAAGTTTTGGCGCTGCTCGTGCGAACCGCCGCGCCACAGACCGAGCACCTCCACTAACTCTTGCGCCGCGCTTTTTAGATCACGCTTCGCCGAATCGAGCGTCCGCTAGAGACCGAGCACCTTCACCAGCTCTTGCACCGCTGCGGCGCTCTTTTGGAGCGCGATCCGCTCTTCGGTCGTCAAGTTGATCTCGATGATCTGCTCGATGCCGCGCGCGCCGAGTTTGACGGGCACGCCGACGAACAGTCCGTTGATGCCGTATTCGCCTTCGAGGTAGACCGAACAGGGTAGTATTTTCTTCTTATCTTTCAAGATAGATTCGACCATCTCGACCGCCGCCGCTGATGGCGCGTAATAGGCTGATCCCGTCTTGAGCAATGAAACGATCTCCGCGCCGCCGTTGGCCGTTCGCTTGACGATTTGATCGATCTTCTCTTTCGGCAGGAGTTCGGTGATGGGGATGCCGGCGACCGTCGAATAGCGCGGCAGCGGGACCATGGTGTCGCCGTGACCGCCGAGCACAAAGGCCGTTACGTTCTCTACGGACACGTCCAATGCCTCGGCGATGAAGGCGCGCATGCGTGCTGAATCAAGCACGCCAGCCATGCCGATCACCCTTTGCTTCGGAAAACCAGAGCGACGCAACGCCACCTGACACATCGCATCGAGCGGATTGGAGATGACGACCAGAATCGCGTCGGGCGAACGCTTAACTGCCTCATCAACCACCTGCGAGACGATCTCGGCGTTGGTCTTCAACAGATCGTCGCGGCTCATCCCGGGTTTGCGCGGCAATCCAGCCGTGATGATGACGATGTCCGATGCGCGCGTCTCATCGTAGCCGTTGGTCCCGACGAGCTTTACATCATAACCTTCGATGGGAGCAGCTTGGGCTAGATCCAACGCCTTTCCCTGCGGCACGCCTTCAACGATGTCAACCAGCACGACATCGCCCAGCTCTTTGCTCGCAAGCCAATGGGCGCAAGTCGCGCCGACGTTGCCTGCTCCAACGACTGTGATCTTGTATCTTCTGGCCATAAGGTCATATATTCCTTTCTCGTATTTGAATCGACCGTACGTTCATCAAATAGCAGAACTCGGCGCGATGTTCAAACCGACGCTGCTCATCGGCCTTTTGCGACGCGCGCGGCGAGGATTTCGTTTGCGCTTTATGCAGCCCGCTCCAGACGATATCGCTGCCCTCCCGTCCGACGGGTCTTTCGCCGAAACCGCCGCCGCCCAAATGGCCTCAGACGAAGAAGCGACCGTGCCCTTCCCAGAACCGTTCGCGCTGGAAATCGGTGATATCTTCGATCTGCACACGGTTCAGCCGCGCGAGGCGCGCTTGGCAGTGGAAGCTTACTTGCACGAGGCTTACGAACGAGGCTTCCGTTCGGTCCGCATCATCCACGGCAAAGGACAAGGCGTGCAACGAGCCATGGTTCATAAGGTGCTATCGCGCACGCCCTTTGTCGCCGCTTGGACCGATGCGCCGCCCGACGCTGGAGGTTGGGGCGCCACGGTCGTTTACTTTCGGCAGACAGACGCGCCCTGACCCGCTCGTTTGCGAAGGGGAATGTAGATCGTGGGCGCACGTCCGTCGGTTCTCGCACTACGGACGCCCAACGGAACGCATCTTTGCTCTCATAGCATCACGCCTCCGTGAACTCTGGATGCGCTTCGCTTGAACCTCTCTTCCTGCGCTCAGGTCTTCGCTCAAAGAGAGCGTCGGAACAAACGAGAGATCTTGATGAAGAAGGTGCGTCTGTCGCGTTGAAATCCGGGCTCTAACTTCCCCGTAAAAGGATTGAAGCCGTTGTAGCGCACGTCGTCGTCGTAGCCGATATAGAGGGCAGTTCCCGGGCGCGGCGTCCAGCCGAACAGGAATTGATTGCGCACCCTGGCGTTCAGGGTGGCGTAATCGACGCGCGCCCGCAAGAAAGAGAAGCGCGTCAACTGATACGCGATGCGCAACGAAAAGATATTGTCATCAAAAGCCGTGCGTCCCGTGTCCTCACGCACGAGCCGACTCCTCTCGTAATTGAGCGAAGCGCGCAACGACGCTGTGGGCTGATAAATGAACCTCGATTCCATGCGCAGCGACCGCCCCGGTCCAGGATCAAGGGGAGCGTCCGGGGAGTGCAGCGCAGCAGGACTGACGCGAGGGAATCGCGGACCCGCACCGAAGTCGTAGTCAAATTCGCCCACCGAGTAGCCGATGTCCCCTGAGAGCGAATACCTCTTGCTCGGCGTTGTCTCCCAAAATCCGTATACGGCCCGGTAGTAAGCCGAGCGTTCAGGATCGACGCCGGCAAAAGCGCCCGCTCTTCCCGGAGCACGCTTCGGACCGAACTCTTCTTCGAAGAGTCTTTCGTAACCTAAGCTTACGCCACCACCGATCACCGTTTGACGCTGAAGCCTGAATTTCACTTGCGGCTCGCTGGACCAGTTCTGCAACCGCCCGCGCCAATCGAACTGCGCTCTGGCGGATTGCCTCAAGTGCCACGAAACGAACCACGCTTTTGGACGCGGCGCGGAATCGTATCGCACGAAAAAGCTCTGGAGGTTTGTATCTGTGCGGCGCGTGAAACCGACATCAGCGCGATAATCGTGCGTTCTGCCCGAACCGTAGTAGTTCCAGTTCCAATGCCTCCCCGGACGATCCAACATGAAGTAATAGCCGAATCCGTTTCCCGTCCGAAACGCGTTCTTTCCTTGGTCGGGATCGAAGAAGAAGCGGCGCGATCTGGTTCCGAGCAGTTGAAAATCGAAGGTCGTCTGCCTATTCAGGCGGAAGCGCCCGTCGAATCCACCGACGTGATTATGCCTCTCGACGAAATTGTAGGTGGTAGCGATCAAACCGAGGCTATTTTCGCGTCCGACGTCGCGTCGCAATCTCGCGACGCCAACGAGCGCTTTCTTGCCGATGAACTTCTGAATCTGCGGCAACAGCGTCGGATCGTTCCGTTCCTCTTCGCTGTAGTTGCCCGGCGCGCTGTCGGCGGCGGCGAGCAACCCGAAGACGTTGCGTCCCCGCTTGCCCGTGAATTTGACGGCCACGTCAGGATCGACGATGGCCCGCGTGTTAACTGCTTGCAGGGGGGTTTGGAAAATATCGATGCCTTCGAGAAAGAATGGACGCTTCTCTTCAAAGAAGATCGGGAAACGCTGGTTGGCCGTGATCACCGGTTGATCGGCCTCGATCTGCGCAAAATCTGGGTTGAGCGCAAGATCGACCGTGAGATTTGAAGCGAGACCGAGTTTGACGTTCAATTCTGGCGCGAACTTCAATGGCCCGTTGACGAGGCGTCCCGGATCAGACGTGCTGGGCAAAGAGAGCGCGCGCCGACCCGTCTCCGAGATCGTCACTCCCGAGATCAACTCCAAGTTCTTTTCGGACGCGATGCCTTCCAAGCCCGTGATCTGACCGGCAAAATTCAACAAACCAGACGCTCCACGCGGAATGGGCATCCATGAATCGATTTCGTCGTTGAAGTGCTTGATCTTGCGAAAGAGGTGTATGCCCCAAGCTTTGCCGCGACCCGCCTCGTAACGAAGCGATTTGAACGGCAGGGCAACCTCGACGACGTAGCCATCATCGGTCAGCGTGCCTTTGGACTCCATCACGATGTCGACGCTGAAATCTTCTCCCCTCCCTTCGGTGAACATGCCATCGGCCTGTACCCCGAACGGATTGAAGAAAATCATATAGGCGCGGCGTCGGTCGTTGAACGTATCGAGATAGACGCCAACGATGTCATCGTCGAAGATCGCGTCGCGCCTGGCGATCGTCGCGCGCACCTGCTGCGGATCATCGACAGCGTGAAACGCTATGTAAAGATTGTGAGCGTCGTAACCCATGTAGACTACGGTCGGCTTGGATGACGGGGCAGCATCGCTCGGTCTGATCTGCTGAAAATCCTTGAAGGTCGCCGCCTCCTTCCAAACCTCATCGTCGAGACGCCCATCAATCTTTGGCGGATGAGCGAAACGCGGGATGCGGACGGGATTCGCTTTTTCCGGTGACGGGATCTGCCCACCACTTGCAACTCGATGCGCGCTCGACGCAATCGCCGCAGCGAGCGCGAAGCAAAGCAATACGAAACGGCCCCTTCGCAAATGGATCATGGCGATGTTCGATTTGGACGAAAAATATCGAAGAACAGCCGACAAAATCGCGGCCATGGCTGATGAATCACCCTGAAGAGCAACCTTCCGTCACGCGAGCCCCTGCAATCCTCAGAACGTTACGCTATCAAGCCTATTTCGCACGACCACGGATGCAGGAAGACGCGCTCATGTGCACCACGGCTTCGCCGACAAAGCGATGGACCGCGATGCGCACATTGCCGGTGGGCGCCTGAAGCTCTCCTTGACGACTCAAACTCGCCGTCATCCGCCGCAAGTATCGCGGATGCCGATGACACGCACGTCGCCGTTGCCCGTCTCAAGCTTTAGGTTCGCCCGGCGCGCCACGAACAGCTTCAGAGAAGCGCCGCCGTCGAGCGCGCCATTATCTTTTACGACGCGCGCGTTGATGGTGTTCCCTTTGATTTCGGTCGAAAGCTTGACGGCGCGAAGCCGCGCGGCTTAGTCTAGGTAGACTTTGCGCGAAAGCAGACGCCTCAGCGCGTCCGCCCGCCATGAGGAGCCCAACTTGAAAAGCAAACTCGCGCCGTTGATCTCGATCGAACGGCTATTGACTTTCTCTCGCCGTTTGGCATAAAACTCGCTTCGAGTCAAGCTTCCGCTTCGAGGCGCGTCTTAACTCCCAACCGGGTTCGCGGCTTGCTCTGCGAAGAAAGCGAGGCAACGCTATGAAGACCACCGTCCGCCTAAGAGTCAACGGCGTGGAACGCAGCCATCAAATCGAACCACGCTTGCTGCTCGTTCACTACTTGCGCGATATCCTGGGGCTGACGGGCACGCACATCGGCTGTGACACTTCAACTTGCGGTGCGTGTACTGTCCTCTTGAACGGCCAAGCGGTCAAATCGTGCACCGTGTTCGCCGTGCAAGCCGATGGCGCCGAAGTGACGACCATTGAAGGGCTCGCGCGCAACGGCGAACTCCATCCTGTGCAAGAAGGCTTCTGGGAACATCACGCTCTGCAGTGCGGGTATTGCACGCCCGGGATGATCATCGCCGCAGCGCAACTGCTCGCGCGCAACCCCAGCCCGACCGAAGATGAGATCCGACACGGGCTGGAGGGAAATCTGTGCCGTTGCACCGGTTATCAGCATATCGTCGAAGCCGTGCAGTACGCCGCGCAAAAGATGAGGGAGCGGAAATGACGGCGATGGCGAGAACCGACCGAAATCGGCGAAGGTTCTTGCTCCTTGAGGAGGCGTTATGGCTAAGTACATCGGACGGAGAATCAAACGCACGGAAGATCCGCGCTTAATTAAGGGGTTGGCCCACTACGTCGATGACATCAAGCTGCCGGACACCCTTCATGTCGCCTTCTTGCGTTCGATCTACGCGCATGCGCGCATTGCGCGGCTCGACACGAGCGAAGCGGCCAAGGCTCCGGGCGTCGTCGCTGTTTTCACCGGCGAGGATGTCGGCGAACAGATCGGACCAGTGCCTTGCGCGAGCGCGCTCGAAGGATTGAAGGTGCCGGACCATCGTCCGCTGGCGCGAGGCAAGGTCTATTTCGTCGGCCATCCCATCGCCGCCGTCGTCGCAACCGACCCGTATGCGGCGCGCGATGCCGTTGACCTCATTGCGGTCGATTACGAAGAGCTTCCAGCGGTGGTCGATGCGGAAGAGGCGGCGAAGCCGACAAGTCCTGTCATCCACGAACAGTTCGGCGATAACATCGCTTATCGGCTCACAGCGGGCGAAGGCGACATCGATGCAGCGCTCGCCTCAGCCGATCGCGTCATTCGTCAGCGCATCGTCAACCAACGCCTTGCGCCAGTAGCGCTGGAGCCGCGCGGCGTGCTGGCCCGATATCTTCCGGGCGAAGAAGAGCTGACCATCTGGTCTTCAACCCAAATCCCACACCTTCTTCGAACGCAGCTCGCCATCATGCTCGGCATCCCCGAAAACAAGCTGCGCGTGATCGCACCGGAGGTAGGCGGCGGATTCGGCTCGAAGTTGAACGTCTATGGCGAAGAAGCGCTGCTCGGTTGGATCTCGAGGCGACTCGGCAACCCCGTCAAATGGATCGAAACGCGGCGCGAGAATCTTCAGGCGACGATTCACGGGCGCGGTCAAGTCGGCGAGATCGAGATCGGTTGTAAAAACGATGGCACAGTGACGGGCCTTCGTTACAACGTCATCGCCGACCTCGGCGCTTATCTTCAACTGTTGACGCCCGCGATCCCGACCTTGACGGGCCTGATGTTGTCGGGCAGCTACAAAATCCCCGCCATTCAGATCAATGTCACCGGCGTCTTCACCAACAAGATGGCGACCGATGCTTACCGCGGTGCAGGCCGGCCCGAAGCGACCTATGTCGTTGAACGCGCGATGGATTTGGTCGCCGCCGAGTTGGGCCTCGATCCGATTGCGGTGCGTCGCAAGAACTTCCCGCGCCCGGAAGAGTTTCCATTCAAGACGGCGACTGGGCTGTTCTACGATAGCGGCGACTACGAGGCAGCGCTCGATAAAGCGCTGAAGATTTCGGACTACGCGAAATTGCGCGAAGAGCAACGCCGCGCGCGCGACGAAGGCAGGCTCATCGGCATCGGCGTTTCGTCCTACGTCGAGATCTGCGCGCTCGGCCCATCGCAAGCGATGCCCGCTGGCGGCTGGGAGAGCGCGACCGTTAGGATCGAACCGACGGGCAAAGTGACGGTTCTGACAGGCGTCTCGCCGCACGGTCAAGGACAAGAGACGAGCTTCGCGCAGATCGTCGCCGACGAACTGGGCGTCGATATAAACGATGTCGCGGTCATTCACGGCGATACTTCGATCGTGCAATACGGCATCGGAACCTTCGGCAGTCGCGCCACCGCCGTCGGAGGAACAGCCGTCCTCAAAGCGGTCGAGAAGCTGAAAGAGAAGCTCAATCGCATTGCGGCGCATCTGCTCGGCGCAGATGCTTCGCAACTGACATTCAGCGAAGGCCGCTTTTCGGTTCAAGAGGCGAAACGCACCACGGCGGCGGCAGTTGGAGAAGCGCCCGCCACAAGCTTGCCGGAGCCGAAAACCAACGGTAAGCGGAGTTTGACGTTGAAGGACATCGCGCTCGCCGCGCATTTGGCCAAAGACCTGCCGCCAGATATGGAACCGGGCCTTTCAGCCACTTACTTCTTCGAGCCGAAGAACTTCACCTTCCCGTTCGGCACGCATATCGTCGCCGTCGAGATCGATCGCGAAACGGGCGAAGTGAAGTTCTTGCGCTACGTCGCCGTTGATGATTGCGGCAAAGTGATCAACCCCATGCTCGTTGAAGGTCAGATCCAAGGCGGCATCGCGCAGTCGATCGGACAAGCCCTTTATGAAGAGGTCGTCTACGACGAACAAGGGCAAATCGTCACGGGCACTTTGATGGACTATGCCGTGCCGCGCGCGCGCATGGTTCCGCGCCTAGAGCTTGATCGCACGGAAACGCCGACGGACGTCAATCCCTTGGGCATCAAGGGCGTTGGCGAAGCCGGGACCATCGGCGCGACGCCAGCCATCGTCAATGCTATCGTCGACGCGCTTGCGCCCTTCGGCATCCGTCACTTGGATATGCCGATCAAGCCGGAAACGATCTGGCGCATCGTTCGACGGTGAGACGAATTGATCTTCAATCCCACGCTTGCGCGATCGGGCCTCTACATGGTCTGACCCGTGCATCTAGATCCGTCGCCTTCAGCGAAGAGAGCGCAAGGGGAGCATCGCAGCGGCGGAATCGAAGGAGGAACATATGATCCCAGCGCCATTCGATTACTTCGCTCCAACGACTTTGGATGAAGCGTTATCGCTTCTTTCGCAACACGGGGACGAAGCGAAGATCCTCGCCGGAGGGCACAGTTTGATTCCGGCGATGAAGCTGCGTTTGGCACAACCCGCCATGCTCATCGACCTCGGGCGCATCAAAGATCTGTCTTACATCCGCGAAGAGGATGGGGAGATTCGCATCGGCGCGATGACGACGCACTATGAGATCGAATCTTCAGCGCGATTGCGCGCCATCTGCCCTTTGCTGCCCGAATGCGCCGCAGCGATCGGCGATCCCCAAGTGCGAAACAAAGGGACGATCGGCGGAAGCCTCGCGCATGCTGATCCGGCGGCAGACTGGCCAGCGGCGATCATCGCGCTTAATGCTGTGCTGGTCGCAACGAGCGCCAGCGGCGAACGTGCGATCCGCGCCGATGAATTCTTCATCGACATCTTCACAACGGCGCTCAAGCAGGCCGAAGTCTTGCGCGAGATCCGCATCCCCGTGCCGCCGGGACGAACCGGTCAAGCCTACTTGAAAGCGGCTCAACCGGCTTCGGGCTTTGCTGTTGTCGGCGTCGGCGTCAGTCTCACGCGCGGTGCCGATGACTCCTGTCAAGCGATCAGCGTCGGCATCACAGGTGTGGGCCCGAAAGCCTACCGCGCAAGCGCCGTCGAAGACGCCCTGAAAGGCAGAGCGCTCGACGAACAAACGATCAAAGATGCGGCTTCACACGCTGTTGATGGAATCGACGCGAACAGCGATCTTTACGCTTCGGCGGAATATCGCCGACACCTAGCCACAATCTACGTGCGCCGCGCCATCGAAGCGGCGCTCGCAAGAAGCAAAGGATGAAGAGGTGCGCCTCTAAAACGTCGCACGGACGAAGCGGGCGCTTCCCATTGCTACCTTCTGTTTTCGCGCGGCGAGACGTTGAACGTCCGCTTCTCGATTTTGATGAGCTCACGTTCACCGCCGCTCGCCGTCCTGAATCTTTCAACGGTTCTTATGAGGATCGAGGGCACACACTCCCTTCGCGCACGGCGTGAACGCATCTTTCAAGCGTTGACCGATCCGGCGGTCCTGCAAAGGTGTCTGCCGGGTTGCGAGCGGCTTGACAAGATCGGCGAAAACGCCTTCTCGACCACTTTGAAAGCGGGCGTCGGTTCAATCAAAGGGGTGTTCACCGGCAACGTCCGGCTCGAAGATGTCCGCGCGCCCGAGCATTACCACATCGTGGTCGAAGGTCGAGGTCAGCCCGGCTTTTTGAAAGGCGCAGGCGACTTGAATCTCGAAGAACAAAACGATGGGACCACTCTGATCCGCTACGCAGGCGACGTACAGGTCGGCGGCACGCTCGCCAGCGTCGGACAGAGAATGATCCAAAGCGCGGCGAAGATGATGGCCACGCAATTTTTCACCGCCTTGGAAGCGGAAGCGCAAACGCGAGAAGGCACAACGCCTCCCAAACACGGCTTTTTTCGCACCGCCCTGAGGTGGATCTCAGGGCGCATTCGACGAATCTTCGACAAACTGCTTTTCCCGAAACGCGATCTTCGATCACGATCTCTCAAGGATTGAACGCGCCCCCGCAGAATCAGCCCCTCATCTGATAGGGCGAGCGAAAGCCAAGCTCGCCGCAGACGAAGCAGCTATGGCGACATGCCTTTGGGTCCTCATCCGATAGCGCGAGCGAAAGCTAGAGGAGGAAAGCCCTCATGAAGCGTGGAGACCGTTCGCCGCACACAAGACGCAAACCTCAGCATCGCAGCCGCACATGAAACCGATATGATGGCCTAAAGGCCAACGATCCGATTCGCAGTCGGAATGGCGTTGATTCTGAACGTGAGTGACGTGAAGACTTCCGCTATAATCTTTTCGTGAACGAAAGACCACAAGCCAAACAACCCTCTGCGATGGAGCGCGATTTCGACGGGTTAAAGCCTTCCGCGCAGATGGACCCGCTGCAAAGCAGTCCGTTCATGCGTGCCTGTCGGCGTGAACCGACGTCCTACACGCCGATCTGGCTGATGCGCCAAGCCGGACGCTACATGCCCGAATACAGAAGCTTACGCGAACGAGTGCCGTTTCTCGACCTCTGTAAACGGTCGGAACTAGCCGCCGAAGTGACCGTCATGGCGGTGAAGAGATTGGGCGTCGACGCAGCGATCATCTTCGCTGACTTGTTGCTGATCGTCGAACCGCTCGGCTTTGCCCTCGAATACACCAAAGGCGATGGGCCAGTCATCCATCATCCTATCAGGACCGGCCGCGACGTCGAGCGGGTGCGAGAACTTTCAACCGTCGAACCGCTCGATTACGTCTTCCGCGCTGTCGAACTTGCGCGCCGCGCGCTGCCGAACCACATTCCGCTGATCGGCTTCGCTGGCGCCCCCTTCACGCTCGCCTCGTACTTGATCGAAGGCGGAGCTTCACGCAACTTCATTCACACCAAAACGCTCATGCGTACCGATCACGGCGCATGGCACGAATTGATGTCGCGCTTGGCGCGCGCGCTCGCGCGCTATTTGAACGCGCAGATCAAAGCTGGCGCGCAGGCCGTCCAGCTCTTCGATTCGTGGGTCGGCGCCCTCGGCCCCGACGATTATCGCCGCTACGTCCTCCCACACACGCGAGCCGTCATCGAACAGATAACGCCCGGCACGCCGGTGATCCACTTTGGAACGGGCACCGCCGGACTGCTCGAGGCGCTGAGCGAAGCGGGCGGTGACGTGATCGGCATCGACTGGCGCATCCGTCTCGACCAAGCGTGGCCGAGGATCGGCGAACGCGCCATCATGGGCAACTTGGATCCGACGACGCTCTTTGCCGATCTCGCCTTGGTGCGTCAAGAAGCGGGCGCGATCCTCGATCAGGCGCAAGGACGCGCTGGCCACATCTTCAATCTCGGACACGGCATTCTGCCGCAAACGCCGATGCAAAACGTCATCGCGTTGGTGGAAGCCGTTCATGAGATCTCCTCTTCGCGCCCGCGCGATATTGGGACGCGCATGAGCGCCCCCGAATGACATTGGCGAAACAAATCTGTTTGGAGGCATTTATGAATCAAGCTTATGATGCTCTTTTGGTCGTCTCATTCGGTGGTCCGGAGGGCATGGACGAGGTGATGCCTTTCCTCGACAACGTGCTCCGTGGGCGAAACGTCCCCGAAGAGCGCAAGCGCGAGGTGGCGCACCATTACGAGATGTTTGGTGGCGTCAGCCCCATCAATCAGCAAAACCGCGAACTCATCGCCGCGCTGCGCCGAGAATTGGACGCGCACGGGCTGAGGCTGCCCATCTATTGGGGCAATCGCAACTGGCATCCATTGCTCCCCGACACGCTACGCCAAATGGCGCGCGACGGCGTGCGCCGTGCCCTCGCTTTTGTCACCTCGGCTTACAGTTCTTATTCTGGCTGCCGTCAGTACCGCGAAAACATTCAACAAGCGCAGTTGGAAGTCGGGCCGGAGGCGCCGCGCATAGACAAGATCCGAGTCTTTTACAACCATCCCGATTTCATCGCGGCGAATGTCGATCGCGTGCGCGAAGCGCTGAATCAGATCGCCGAAGAGCGCCGCTCGGCTGCCGCTTTGACCTTCACGGCACATAGCATCCCCATGTCGATGGCCGAATGCTGCGATTACGAAGCGCAGTTGCTTGAGACGTGCCGACTCGTCGCCGGAAGTTTGAACCATGCCGATTGGCGCTTGGTCTATCAGAGCCGCAGCGGACCGCCGACGCAAAAATGGCTCGAACCGGACGTTTGCGATCACCTTCGTGAACTGAAAGAGGTCGGCAAAACGGATGTCGTCATCGCTCCGATCGGCTTCATTTCGGACCACATGGAGATACTCTACGATCTCGACACGGAAGCGCGCGCTGTCGCCGATGAGCTCGGATTGAACATGGTGCGCGCGCGCACCGTAGGGACGCATCCGGCCTTTATCCGGATGATCCGCGAACTCATCATGGAAAGGCTTGACCCGAGCCATCCGCGACGCGCGTTGGGAGAGCGCGGGCCGAATCACGATTTCTGCCCAGCGACCTGTTGTCTTGCAAGCAGGCCAGCGGAGCAGCGCGTCGCGCCCATTGCGCGATGACGGGAAGAAACGAACTCCATTGCATTGTCATCGGCGGCGGAATCGCCGGTCTCGCGGCGGCCTACAGTTTCGCGCAGAGCGCAGCGGAACGCAGAGTTGCCCTGCGGTTCGCGCTGCTCGAAGCCGAAGCGCGACTCGGCGGTCTCATTCAGACGGTTCGTCGCGATTCTCTCGTCATCGAGACCGGACCGGACGCTTTCATCACGGACAAGCCGGAAGCGCTCGAACTGGCACAACGCTTGGAACTCGAAGATCAACTGCTTCCGACCCATCACGCCCACCGCCGCAGCTTCATCGTCCGTGACGGCAAGCTTCGCCCTTTGCCTGCTGGCTTTCATCTTCTTGCGCCATCGCGCCTGTGGCCTTTCATCGCATCGGAGATAATCGGCTGGACCGGCAAAGCGCGCATGTTATGCGATCTCGTTCGACCGCGCGGCAACGTCCGAGCGGATGAAAGCCTCGCCTCCTTTGTCCGCCGCCGCTTCGGCGAACAAGCGTTGCACCGCATCGCGCAACCGATGGTGGCCGGAATCTACGGTGCCGATCCTGAACGTTTAAGCCTACGCGCCACCGTACCGCGCTTCCTCGAACTGGAGGAACGTCACCGCAGCGTCATCCTCGGACTACGCCGCGCACATCGCCACGAACAAGACGCGCGCGGAGCGCGGTACGGCCTTTTTCTCTCTTTCAAAAGCGGGATGAGCACGCTCGTCGAACGGCTCGCTGCCCGTTTGCCGCAAGGCGCTCTGCGTTTGCGGGCGCGAGTTCGCGCCGTCGCTCGTCAAGGCGACGAATGGATTGTGGAGACGGAACAGGAGCGCTTGCGAGCGCACACGCTATGCTTGGCGCTTCCGGCTCATGCGGCAGCTCGCCTGCTCGCGCCAGTGGATCGCTCCCTAGCCGACGAACTCGCTTCGATCGAATACGCTTCCACCGCGGTGATCAATTTGATCTTTCGTCGGGCCGATGTCCCGCACCCGCTTGACGGCTTTGGTTTCGTCGTCCCGCAAGTAGAGCGACGCGCGCTCTTTGCTTGCACGTGGAGCAGTGCTAAATTCCCTGGGCGCGCTCCAGCAGATCGCGCGCTCTTGCGCGCGTTTGTCGGAAACGCGTTGCAACCGGAACCGCTCGCGCTCGATGACGCGGCGTTGCTCGCTGCCGTGCGCGACGATCTGCGCGCGTTGATGGGCATTGAGCATCCACCGCTCGACGCGCACGTTCAACGTTGGACCGATTCCATGCCGCAGTACGCGGTGGGACATCTCGCGCGGCTGGCCCGCATCGAAGAGGCCCTCGCAGCGCACCCATCGCTCGCACTCGCGGGAAATGCCTACCGGGGCGTCGGCATACCGGATTCCATTCGCAGCGGTCAGCAAGCGGCGGAGAAACTCTTCCGTTATCTGGAACGATGCGCGCCGGTCACAAAGTGATAACGTACGCCGGCGGATCGACTGCCACAGCGGCATAGAACTGCGGGAAACAACCGGCGACGACGCCTTCAACCAACCCTTTCGGCTTCACCTGACCGAGACCGCATTGCGTGAAATCCCCTTCAGCCAGATGACGCCGAAGGGCACACTGGTCACAGACCATCAGCAGCATCCCCCTCTCCGCAGCCACTTTCGCTAGTCTCTCCCCGACCGGGTCGGTCCGCCGTAAACAGAAGATGTTGTCATCGAAAAACATCATCCCGACCACTTCAGCGCCGTGAATGTTCTGCTCCAACTGCGGCAAAATCATGGTCGCCAGCTTGTGCGTGCTGGCCATATTGGTGGCGAAAACGTATGCGACTTTCATTCGACTCTCACCTCGAATGGATTTGATTTAACAGAGGATACGTGTTCGAACCGACCGCCATCGCGCTCATCGCTTCATGCAAGTCCCGCCATCCTTGCAGGTGTTCCGTCAGCGAGTGCGTCGCCTGTGGAAAGGACTTCAAGCATCGCGCGTGGTACGAAGTTCCCATGAGACCGTTGACCCATCTTTCGTAAGCTTCGATCCATGCACAGAGCCGCGCGCACATGCGTGCCGCGACCACTAGCCGCGACGCTTCCTCCGGCACGCTCGCGTCCGGTAACTGATCCTTGCGCCATAGCGGAAGCTTCAACAAGTGCTGCGGCGTCCATCGCGGCAGGAAGCGAAATCGGTCGAGAAAGATGCCGCCGGCGCCTTCCGTCCCGTAGAAAAGACCGAAGCCCCACAAGATGAGGCACGATGTCTCGCGCGCCGGAACGAGCGCGAGGAGGTAAGCGCTGCTCCCTTCCACCCCTTCAGGTGGGCGGAAACGCTCGAATCCGTACTGCACGAGCAGATTGCCTGCCGGAGATCGGATGTCTTGTCCCCAGAACCAGCATTGCGTGTGCAAAAGTCTGGAGCCTTTTTTGATCAGCTTGGCCGAAAAGAACGGCCCACCAACTTTTCGGCTGAACTGTAGACACATCCAATCGCAAAGACTACGCTGTGCCTCGCGCGCTCTTCGACCTCTTTTCAACGGACGGGCGTTCAACTCGGATGAGGCGTCGCCCGCCGACGACGAACGGCCCGCGCCTTCTGCCATTGAACCGACGCTGAAGTTCTGACCGAGGCGGAACAGCGGAACGACTTCCCATCTGCCCTCGCTTCTGCTGTCTGATGCGGGACCGCCTCTCTACGAGCGCGAGCGATTTGCGTTTCTGGCCCACTCATCTGCTATGCTTGCACGCGGGTTCTGATCCGCAAAACTGCAGGAGCGTTCAACCGAAGCGATGGCCGTCGAAACGATGCGCCCGTTGCTATACGATCAGCGAACCGCTAGAAAGGTGACCGAAGTGCTGCATCAAACGGCACTTACCCTCTGGTTTTTGCTCCTTTTCTGTTCATCTCTCGCCGCGCAGGTGTCCCCTCTTGATCTACTCATCGTCAACGGAATAGTGTTCGATGGGAAAAGCATGCGGGCGAGAAGGGTTGATGTTGGCGTCCGCGGCGATCGCATCGTTTATGTCGGCAACATCAAACGCATGCAGGCGCGGCGCGTGATCGATGCGCGCGGATTGATCGTCGCTCCAGGCTTCATTGATCCGCACACGCACACGTTGGAAGATCTTTCCGACCCAAATCGGAAAAGCAACGTCAACTACCTGATGCAAGGCGTCACCACGGTCATCACGGGAAACGATGGCGGTGGGCCGATCGAGATCGAAAGGACGCTGCGTCGTTGGGAAGAAGGAGGCATCGGGACCAACGCCGCGCTGTTGGTCGGACACGGCACAGTACGCCGCCAAGTAATGGGAATGAGCGACAGCGCGCCGACCGAAGATCAGCTCGCGAGAATGAAGGAGTTGATCGGGCGCGCCATGGATGAAGGCGCATTCGGCATGTCAACCGGTCTATACTATGCTCCTGGGAGCTACGCGCGCACTGAGGAAGTCATCGAACTGGCGAAAGTGGTCGCTGCCAAAGGCGGCATCTACGATACGCACATGCGCGACGAGGACTCTTATTCGATCGGCTTGCTCGGCTCCATTCGCGAGACCCTCCGCATCGGGCGCGAAGCTTCGATCCCGGTTCACATCTCACACATTAAAGCGCTGGGGCGCGAAGTCTGGGGACAAAGCGGCGCAGTTATCAAGCTGATCCATCGAGCGCGCGTCGAAGGTATAGAGGTGACGGCAGATCAGTATCCTTACACCGCTTCGGGAACCAGCCTGATCGCCGCGCTCGTCCCGCGCTGGGCCGAAGCCGGAGGCAGAGATCAACTGCTTGCGCGCTTAGCGGATGAACCGACCCGCGTGCGCCTGCTCGCTGAAATGGAGCGGAATCTGCAAAGACGTGGTGGTCCAGCGTCGCTTCTGATCACGTCGAGCCGCGATCCCAGCCTGCGCGGCAAGACCTTAGCCATCATCGCAGCGGAACGCCACGCAAAACCGGTCGAAGCAGCGCTGGAGATCATTCGAGAACTGGGCGATGTGGGAGTCGCTTCGTTCAACATGAACGAACGCGACATCGAGAATTTCATGAAGCAATCATGGGTTGTCACCGGCTCAGATGGTTCGACCGGTCATCCGCGCAAGTACGGAACATTCCCGCGCAAACTTCGTGAATACGTCTTCCGCCGACGTGTGATCAGTCTGCCTTTCGCCATTCGAGTGAGCAGCGCGTTAACCGCTGAGATCTTTCGCCTCCCGCAACGTGGCCGCATCGCGCCGGGCTATTTCGCTGACTTGATCGTGTTCGATCCGCAAAAGGTGGCCGACCGCGCAACCTACGAACAACCCGAACTGCTCGCTGTGGGGATGCGTTACGTCATCGTCAACGGGCAACTCGCGGTAGAGGATGGCCGGTACACGGGCGCGCTCGCCGGGCGCGCTCTGCGCCGGTAGCAACTCTTCGCGCTCCCGAAGAACGATCGGCGACGGCGGCTCGATGCCAGCCCCGCCGCCGTTTACTGATCAACGCGGCGATTCGCTTGCGCCTTCGCCGCTAGTCAGGATGCGCCCCTCAGGATCGACCAACGTGATCTTCGCCCCCAATTCCGGCAACGAACGCAGTCCGGCTTCGATCGCTCGTCGATCGCCGACCACAAGGACCGTCATGCGCGAAGGATCTAGATAGCGCTTCGCGACGCGGTTAACGTCGTCGAGCGTGACAGCACGAACGCGCTCGATGTAGCGGTTGAAATAATCGTCGGGAAGGCCGTAGATGACGATATCTTCTAAACGCGCGGCGATCTGGCCCGGTGTCTCGAAACCGCGCGGGAAACCGCGAAGGAGCGCTTGTTTAGCATACTCGAGTTCGCGCGGCGTAATTGGTATGTCGCCGCGCACGCCACGCAACTCTTTGAGAAACTCTTCAACTGATTCTTTGGTCACGCCTGTGAAGACGCCTGCTGAGGCGACGAACGGTCCGGCGAAGCGGCGGAAATCAAATGCTGTGCGCGCGCCATAGGTGTAGCCTTTGCTCTCGCGCAAGTTCAGGTTGACGCGCGAGACGAACTGCCCGCCGAGGATGGTATTCAGCACCAACAACGGGAAGTAATCGGGCGTGGTTCGTTCGACGCCGATCTGGCCGATTTGAATCACCGACTGCGCGGCGCCGGGCCGATCGACGACGTAAAGTCCGGGATGTTGGTTTGCCGTCGTAGGGATCTTTACGGATGGCACTTCGGCTGGTTTCCACGAGCCGAAAGCGCGTTCCAATTTCGGCAAGATCGAGTCGGGCGTTACGTCGCCGACGATGATGAGCGCAGCGTTGTTCGGGCGCATGTATGTCTCGTAGAAACGGCGCACGTCGCTTTCGGAGATCGCTTGCACGGACTTTTCATCTCCGGCAAGCGGATGACCATATGGGTGTTCGCGTCCGTAAAGGAGCGAGGCATAGACGATCTGCGCGATCGCTTCGGGGCTGTCGCGCCGTTGACGGAACGAGGCCAAGCGTTGCGCGCGCAATCGCTCAAGCTCTTTCTGCGGGAAAGCAGGCTCGGTGACGACATCGGCGAAGATATCGAGCGCACGGTCCAGATGGCGCGTCAACGTCAACAAGCTCGCGCCTGACGCATCCCATCCTGAGCCGATCGTCAGTTGGGCGCCGATGGAAGCGAGCGCATCGGAGATCTCCAGCGCCGAGCGTCGCCGCGTCCCTTCGTCGAGCATGTCCGCCGTCAGGTTGGCCAATCCCGCCTTCTCGGGCGGATCAGCGGCACCGCCCGTCTTGAAGACGAGGCTCATCTGGACCAGTGGTAGCTCATGATGCTCAACCACCAAAACGTCGAGTCCGTTCGACAAACGACGCCGCTGAATCGGCGGCAGGCTGAACTTCGGATCGGGCTTCGGTTTCGGCAAATTGTAGTTCTTCTCCCCGCCCTGCTTGCCAGCGCGTCGGGCTTCGGTGGTCGCCGGAGCCGCTCCGGCAAGAGGCGTCGTCGCGCGCTCGGATTTAGTTTGAGCTTGCGCGCCTGCTGGTTGTGTGCTGCCAGCTTGCGAGGGCTGATTCGTTGATGGGCGCGCGCTTGGTTCGACTGCGAGGCCGCCAGCGCTCGGTTTGCGCTGCGATGTTGGAACAACGCTCAAGACGAATCGCTTATCGGTCAGGTAAGTCCGCGCTACGCGCTGCACATCCTGTGGCGTAACGCGGCGGTAGCGCGCCAAATCCTTCTCGAAGTATCCGGGATCGTTGAGAAAGATGGCGTACTGATTGAGTTGATCGCTCTTCCCGCCGAAACCGCCAACGGTCTGCAGACCGTAGATGAAGTTGGCCTCGATGGCGTTGTAAGCGCGTTCGACCTCTTCGCGCGTAGGTCCTTCGGACTTGATCTTTTCCAACTCGGCGTTGATCGTACGTTCCAGTTCGTCCAATGACCGGCCCGGCTTGGCCGTCGCCACGATCTGAAACTGACCGGCGATCTCGCGCGCGAAGTTCGCGGAGAAGACGTCTTGCGCGATCTGCTGCTCATAAACGAGCGACTTATACAGACGCGAGCTTTTACCGCCGCCGAGAATGCGCGCCAGCACGTCGAGCGCAGCATCGTCCGCAGTCCACTGCGGCACCGCGTGCCACGTGATATAAAGGCGCGATAGCGAAACGCGGTCCTCCATCGTCTGCCGAATCTCGCGGTCGAGTCGCGGCTGCGGCGCAGCGACTCGCTCGACGCGCGGCCCCCGCGCAATCGGACCGAAGTACTTCTCGACCCACCGTCGCGCTTCGCGCGGATCGAAATCGCCAGCGATCGCTAGGCTTGCATTGTTCGGCGTGTAGAAACGACGGAAGAAGGCTTTGACATCTTCCATCGAGGCGACATCCAGATCGGCCAGCGATCCGATGGTCAGCCAGTGATATGGGTGGTTCGGCGGATACATCACTTCGGCGATGCGGGCTGGTACCAATCCGTACGGTCGGTTGTCGTAATTCTGCCGCTTCTCGTTCTTGACGACTTCACGCTGGTTGTTCAACTTCTCTTCCGTCAATGCGTCGAGCAGACCGCCCATGCGATCGGCTTCCATGAAGAGCGCTAGCTCGAGAAAGTTCGACGGGACCACTTCCCAATAGTTGGTTCGATCGGCATTGGTCGAACCGTTCAGCGTGCCGCCAGCTTCTTGAATCGGCTTGAAGTAATCATCGTCGTAATTCTTCGAGCCTTGAAACATCATGTGCTCGAATAGATGGGCGAATCCCGTCTTGCCCGGCACCTCGTTTTTCGAACCGACGTGATACCAAATGTTAACGGCGACGATGGGCGTCGAACGGTCTTCGTGAAAGATGACGCGCAATCCGTTCGGCAACCTGAACTCGGTGTAGCGGATGGGCGGGAGAACGGCGTCGGGCTGCGCGCGCCGTGCAGCCGCTCGTCTTTGCGCCGGGACGAGCGTTGGGACGAGAAGCGAGAAGACGAGCGCGCAGGCAATCCATGCCCTGATCTTCATGTTCGATCATCCTCCGTCCAAGTGTTGGAATTTCCGGTCTGCTGGAAAGTTACGACGTTCTTCAGGAAGTCTGACGAGCCGCGATTCTATCCTCGCACCGCCTCGTCACGCAAGCGGTGGAACGACCGCGCGCTAAGACGAAGAGCGCGCACGAAGCGACGAACGCCGTTGCTCGCATGGGAATCGAAAGGAAGGTTCGCCATCGATCGGCACGGGAAGAAAGGCGTCGAAGGGTGAGAAGAGAGGGCGCTGTGAGATCGTGGTGAGCGTCTTGTATGGGCAGACAGAGCGAGAGCGCGCCTTGAGCGTTGCAAGCTGCGCTCTCGCTCGAAACTTTTCTGGCCCCTTCTTCGCTTCTGACGCTTACGTATCAGCGTTCATCCGTGACGCGCGCTTGTTTGACCGAGTGAATTAATCCCAAGGCTTGCAACGCGCGAATCGTCCACCAGTTGATGTCTATTTCATACCACGCCAGCCCATGGCGCGCCGAGGTCGGGTGAGCATGATGGTTGTTGTGCCATCCTTCGCCGAAGGTGAGCAGTGCGACCCACCAGTTGTTGCGCGAATCGTCCCGCGTTTGGAAGCGCTGCTGGCCCCACATGTGCGTTGCCGAATTGACGAGCCACGTCGCATGCAAGCCGATGGTGACGCGCAAAAAGACGCCCCACAACACCCACGGCCAACCGCCAAGCGCGTAAAGGACGACGCCCGACGCAATCAGCGGCACGTAGTAGAAGCGGTTGATCACCCGATGCACGCGATCTTTCATCAAATCGGGCGCATATCGTCGCAACGTCGCTTCCGGATGCTGTTGTGCTGTGCCGACCAGAATCCAACCGATGTGCGACCACCAACGGCCATCGCGCGGCGAATGCGGATCGCCTTCGTCATCGGCGTGCGCGTGATGTATGCGATGCGTGGCGACCCAGTTGATCGGACCGCCTTCGAGCGCCAACGTGCCACACAACGCGAGGAAATATTCGAACGCACGCGACGTCTTGAACCCCCTGTGCGTCAACAGTCGGTGATAGCCAACGCCGATGCCCAACCCGCCCGATACCCAGAGCAGAAAGAGCATCACCAAGAAACCCGTCCAACTCCAGTTAAAAAGCGCTACCACAGCGCCGGTGTGAAAGACGATCATGGCGACGGCAGTGGTCCAATTAAGCCCCGTGCGTCGCCACGTCTCCAGCGTTTTGGCCCTTCTACGTCTTGCAACCACGCGCGCGCGCGCTTGTTTCCCGAAGGTTCCTGCGTTCTGCATTCTTGATTCTCTCGCGCCGCCGCCCTTGAAGCGACGGCCTGCGGTCCTTTCCTCGATCCAATTGAAATCAATAAAGAGCGCATGATCGAAAGCGCCCCGAAGGGCGCCTTCCAAATATCGAGCTTACCAACGCGACGGACGGCGATGGCCACCACCGCTCGGACGACCGCTGCTCCGGCGATTGTCGCTCCGCTCTTCGCGCGGCCGCGCTTCATTCACCTTCAGGTAACGCCCGTCCAATTCCTTGCCGTTGAATTGTTCAATGGCCCGCTCGCCTTCCTCACGATTCGTCATCTCGACGAAACCGAAACCACGTGAGAGCCCCGTTTCGCGGTCCTCTATGACGCGCGCCGATTCCACCGCGCCCGCCTGCGCAAACAGATCCGTCAGATCTTGGCTGGTGGTCTGAAAAGCGAGGTTACCGACATACAATCTGATCGACATAAGATTTTTATCCTTTCTCCTCGATGAGGAGCGTAAAGAGAAGCCTCCAGAGCGCGCTTCGATGTTAACGGTAAACAACGAAGTCTTGGTTGATTGCCCGAAAGATAAGGCTCCTACCGTTCAACTTCAGCCCATCTCTCGAACCATCCAAAGACGCCGCCGCGACGCGGGGCGCATCACCGTTGATGCGCGAGAGAAGGAATGTGACGTCCGCAATCATGGACCATCGGGGCGGAAAAAGCAAGCCGCGACGGAAGTTTTTTTAACCGATACGAAAACGACACCTCAACGAACGTTTTTGTGCCTCGCAAGCGTCCGTGTTGTTTCAATCTCCGGTGTTTTTGCTTCCAGTGTGATGGATGAGCAAGGCGGATCGGTCTAGCTGGTCCAGCGAGCGCGTTAAGACATCTGCGCTACGTCGCGGATCACGAGATCGAAGGTTCCAGGCGCGACTTTACGGAAACGGCGGTTGCGATTGAGCGACACGGCGATGCTGATCGTTGGGTGCTGGCCGGTGAACTGGAAACCGCCCTCGAGCAATCGGTTGTAGATCTCGTTGACATGGAGCGGACCACCAGCCTCGCGCAAGAGCACTGCCGCAGCTTGCGGGATGGTCCGGTCGGCGAAGCGCGTGCTCTTCGGTTCGATGTCGGAGCGTACTGGCGGCGGTTGATGGCGTGCAGCGTGCGCGTTTTTGGCCTCATCGCGGCGCAGTGCCGCCTCGATCTCTTCATCGGAAGGGACCGAAAGCGCTATCGAGTTTGTGGAGCTGCTTGCACCGAGCACGGAAGAGAGGATCCGCAACATAGCCGCTTCCGTCTGATTGGCGAGCGCATCTACTTCGGCTAACTCCGTCCGCACCTTTTCGGCTTCGGCTTCAAGCTCGGCTAAGCGCGCGGCTAACCGCGCGCGCGTCGCCCGCGCTTGACGCAAGCTCTGCTCCAAAGTGGTCAAGAGGTTTTCGTCCGGCATCTGAGAAACTCACCAGCAAAAAGCGACGCGATCAAAAGACCGATCGGCATTCAACGCAAGCCACGTCTCCGTTCAAGCGACGAATCGGCAGCCGAAAGGAAACGATGAAGCCGATCACGCCTAAGCTTACTCAAAGTTCGACGAAAAGCAAGATCAACGATCGCGTTCGAGGATGTAGTTCGGGATGGCGCAGAGCGCTTCGCGGTAGATCGAACTCGGAAGCTTCTCGGCGGCGCAAGCCGCTGCGGCGAACTCCGCTGCCTTGGCGCGCGCCCGTTCCAACGCGCCGCTTTCTTCCGCCGCCCGCAACAACGCGGCGCGCGAGATCTCCGCATAACTTTCGGACCGCATCACCGCTTGCACTTTGCGTCGCATTTGCGGCACGCTCTCGAGCAGGTAGATGATCGGCAACGTCACTTTGCCTTCCAACAGATCGAGACCCGCCGGTTTGCCTAGAATCTCTTCCGTGCCGGTGAAATCGAGCAGATCGTCGATGAGTTGAAAGGCTGTGCCGAGGCACATCCCGTAATCGCACAGCGCTTTCTGCTGCTCCGGCGTTGCACCGCCCAAGATCGCGCCTATCTCACAACAAGCGCCGAACAGATAGGCCGTTTTACGCTCGAGCACGTCGAAATATTGCTCTTCCGAGATGTCGGCGCTCCCGAGCAGGGTCAGCTGCATCAACTCGCCCTCGACCATCTTGCGCGTCACTGCCGTTAGAATATCCAGAATGGGCAGCGAACGTTCGGCCAGACTCGTCTCAAAAGCCGACATGTAAAGCCAATCGCCCATCAAGACGGCGATCTGATTGCCGAAGCGCCGGTTGAGCGAAGCCCGATTGCGTCGCGTCTCGGCGTTGTCGATGATGTCATCGTGAACGAGCGTCGCCGTATGAAGGAACTCGACCACAGCCGCCATCCTCACGACGCTGTGGCGAGCGGCGTCTCCGCCGACGGCGCGCGTCGCTAGAAGCAACAAGGCCGGACGCACTCTTTTGCCACCTGCTGACCAGAGATATTCGTTCAGATGCGCGATGATCTGCACGCTCGAGCGCGCTTGTCGTTCGAGTTCCGCTTCGACCAATGCCAACTCCGGCGCGATCACACTAAAAATGCGCCGCGCGGAAAGTTGAACGTCATCGACAATGGCCGTGTTGCTCGACATCAGGTTCAAAAAGTCGCTTTCAGGTTCTTCCGCTCGCGGTAATCTAACGCGCACGTTTCTCAAAATGATCTCGATAAAGTTTCAACTGCAACCAAAAGGATGCAAAAACTTCGCGCAGCATAACAGATGGGCCGATCGTCTTTCAATCAGTGGCGCATCGGATCCATGTTGGTCTGCACGCTCTACTGCCTCCGCCGCGAAGCTCGTCGCAACCGCATCTTCGTCACACGCACAAAGATCGCGGTGGTCTCCGATGTGGATTGGCAAATCTCTTCAGGGCCCCCTCATCATAAATGACGATCACGGCAAGAGCGTCTTTATGCTCCCAACGCGAAAAAGGCGGGCGAAGTTCTCAGTCGTGTGCCGCCCGATCTCTTCTCGACTCATGCCGTGTATTTCCGCCAAAGAGCGCGCGACTTCGACGACATAAGCGGGCTCGTTGCGCTGCCCGCGATGCGGGACCGGCGCAAGATATGGCGAATCGGTTTCGATGAGAACTCGATCGAGCGGCACGCGGCGCGCGATCGAGCGTAGTTCGTCGGCTCTTTTGAAAGTCAAAATGCCGGCGAAAGAGATCATCAGGCCGAGCGCCAGCGCCTCTTCCGCTGCCCACGCGCTGCCCGTGAAGCAGTGCATCACGCCGCCGAGATCAGGCGACAACTCGCGACGCAAGATGGAGATCGTATCTTCATCCGCTGCGCGCGAGTGGACGATGACAGGCTTGCCCGCCGCGCGCGCAAGCTTCAATTGCGCGGCGAAAGCAAGCTGTTGCTGTTGGCGCGGGCTGTTGTCGTAGTGATAGTCTAGCCCGATCTCGCCCAACGCGACCACCTTGGGATGCTGGACCAAATCTTTCAAGCGTTCCGCAGCCGCTTCGCTGAAAAGGCGCGCATCGTGCGGATGGACGCCGACAGATGCATAGACCATCTCTTCTCGTTCGGCCAGTTCGATGGCGCGCTCCAGAGCGCCGCTCAAAGGGTCTCCCGTGCCGACGGTGAGCACGGCGACGACGCCCGCCGCACGCGCTCGTTCTAAAACTTGCGCGCGGTCGGAATCGAATTCCGCACTGTCGATGTGCGCGTGTGAATCGACGTACATGTTCGTTGATGCTCGACGAGCGATGCTCGGTCATGCCTTCTTTCGCCCGCACTGCGCGCGAGTCGAGGTCATTTGAGCTTCGCGCCGTTGGGCACGTCTTCCACAAACGTCGCCAACACAGGGCGATCCTCGGAGCCGACCGAAGCGGCCAGCACCATCCCTTGCGACTCGAACCCTCGCAGTTTGCGTGGCCTCAGGTTAGCGACGACGATGACCTTGCGACCGACGAGCTTCTCCGGTTCGTAGTAGCCGGCGATGCCAGCCAAGATTTGACGCGGTTCCGGTTCGCCCAAGTCAATGGTAAAGCGCAGGAGCTTATCTGATTTCGGCACCCGCTCAGCGGTCAGAATCTCGCCGACGCGAAGATCGATGCGGGCGAAATCCTCGATGCCGATCATCTCCGCGAGGGGCGCAGCCACGCCGGATGACGTTGCTCCTTGTGGCGGCGAAGTCGTTTCAGTTGAAGGCGCTTTCGCCGATTCTTGAAGGGTATGGGTTGGCTCTCCTCTGTTTTCGCGTTCTATTTCAGCCATAACCTTTTTGCGATCGAGGCGCGGGAAGAGCGCTTCAACCTCGCCGATGAGCGTTCCCGCGCGGAGTTCGCCCCATTTCAATTTCGCCGGATCGAGTTCGGCCGGGTCGCCCGTCAATCCCAGTTGCCGCCAGATGGCGCGCGTCGCATCCGGCAGCACCGGGTGCAACATGACAGCGAGCCATCTCAAAGTTTCCGCCGCACGATAGAGCACAGCATTCAACGTCTCGCGCTGACGTTCGTCCTTGACCAATTCCCAAGGCTTTGCATCCGAGAGCAACTTATCGGTGCGCGCGATCAAGCTCCAGGCAGCCTCCAACGCGCGGCTGAAACCGTATTCGTCAAACTGCGTCGTGAATTGGTCGCGCGCCAGCTCCAGCGTCGAAGCGTGGTCCGACGGATCCGGATTGACGCCCGCGCGTTTGGCTTGCAGATAGTTCTCTTGGCTGATCTCCGGCGACGGAATCGCTCCCGCGCAATATCGCGCGATCATCGTCAAGGTGCGGCTCACGAGGTTGCCGAGACCGCTCGCCAGATCGCTGTTCGCGCGCTCGATGACCGCTTCGTAGCTGAAACGCCCATCCTGCCCGAAGACCATCTCGCGCAGACAGAAGTAGCGCACCACATCGTTAGAGAAGTGGCGATGGAGCACGTCGAGATCGATCGTGTTGCCGAGCGTCTTGGACATTTTGCGCCCCTCGCGGTCGAGCCACATGCCATGAGCGACGATGGCGCGAGGCTGTTCCAATCCAGCGGCCATCAAAAAGGCGGGCCAGTAAACAGCATGAAAGCGTAGGATGTCTTTGCCGACCAGATGGACGGCGGGCCAAAACTTCTCGAAACCGATCGCCCGTTCACGCTCTTCGTTGCCGAAGCCGATCGCCGTGATGTAGTTGGTGAGCGCGTCGAACCAGACGTAAACCGTGTGCGCCGGATCGTCTGGCACCGGGATGGCCCAAGCGACGGAGCTTTTCAATCTGCTCACCGACAGGTCCTGCAATCCGGCACGCACGAAACTGACGACCTCGTTGCGCCTCTCCTCCGGCCAGACGAAATCTGGGCGCCGCTCGTACAGCTCCAGCAAAGCTTCGCCGTAATCCGAAAGGCGAAAGAAGTAGCTCTCCTCCGAGACGCGATCGAGCGGCGCTTCATGAACGAGGCAACGCGGCGATTCATCAGCCGTCGGCGGTTTGATGTATTCGTCTTCGGTCTTGTAGGCCGCGCAGGCGGCGCAAAACCACCCTTCGTAGTGCCCCTTGTAAATAGCCGCGCGCCCTTTAGGCGTGCGCGCGCGCGCGACACGACGCCAGAACTCCTGCACGCCGGCGTAGTGGAAGGATGCCGTCGTGCGCATGAAGATGTCGTAGCCGCCATGCGCACCGTCCAATCCGAACGCGGCGAACGTTCGTTGAAAAGTCTCGGCGACGCGATCGACGAACTCCTTCGGTTGAAGGCCAGCACGCTCGGCTGCGCGCTGCACGTTGATGCCGTGTTCATCCATGCCGGTTAGGAAAAGCGTCTCATAGCCGCGTTGACGTTTGTAACGCTTGAGCGCATCGGCGACCAAAGTGGTGTAGAGGCTGCCGAGGTGTGGCAAACTGTTGGCGTAATAGATCGGCGTCGTGACGTAAAAGGTCTTCATCTAGCTTGGAACGAATGACTCCTGAAATAGCGCCCCAATGGGACAAACGTTGATCCCGCTTGAACTTCACGAAGTCGAGATCCTACTTCGGCGTCGTTTCCCTTCTCGCCTTGGCAAACTCATCGTTCGGATTGTAGCGCGGCATCTCGCTCGCGTTGGCGACGCGCAAGCCGATGTCGAGCGCGATTTCAGCTTCCTGCACCGTGCCGCGTAGGTCCCAGGATGGATCGTACTCATCCGAAGGCTGATGATAACGTTTCGTGTTGTATTCGTTGAAACGTTCTTGTCCCCAACCTGCCGGACGCCCGATGAAATCCTCGCCGCTCTCTAGGCTAATGGCCGGCACGCCCGCTTTGGCGAGCGGGAAATGATCCGAACGGAAGAACGAGCCTTGTTCGGGTCGCGGATCGGAGCCGACTTTCAGTCCGCGATCCCGCGCCACGGCTTCGACCACCTGCTGCAAAGTCGAGCGGTTCGCACCCAAAGCGACGAAGTCGCGCGTCGTACCGAGGACGTTGAGCGCATCGAGATTGATGTCCGCCGCAATGCGGTCGAGCGGCACCGTCGGATATCGCGCGAACCATTCGGCCCCGAGCAGACCTTGCTCTTCAGCAGTCGTCATCAGAAACAGGACCGAACGGCGCGGACGCTCGCTCTCCGGCAACCTCGTCAGAGCATCCGCAATGGCGAGTACGGCGGCGACGCCGGTCGCATTATCCACCGCGCCGTTGTAGATCGCATCGCCGCGCGCGTCCGGTTCGCCGATGCCCAAATGGTCCCAGTGAGCGGTGTACATGACGTACTCGTTGCGCAACTGCGCGTCGCGCCCGGGCAGCAAGCCAAGCACATTGGGAGCTTCCACACGCTTCAGTTCGCTTCGAAGATCGATCTCGGCTTGCAGATTGAGCTTAACCGGCTTGAAATCGCGCGACGCGGCCCGACGACGAAGCTCGTCGAGATCGAATCCGGCGAGTTGAAACAAACGTTTGGCCGCATCGTTGGTGATCCACGAACGGAGTTTGAGATACGGCGTGGTGTCGTTCGCTGCGCGCGCCAGATCGTACCTCCACGACCCGTTCGACGTGCGCACAACGCCCCATGGGTAGCCTGCCGATTCGTCCGTGTGAATCAGAATCGCGCCCGCCGCTCCGCGCCGCGCCGCCTCCTCGTATTTGTAGGTCCAACGACCGTAGTAGGTAAGCGCGCGACCGCCGAAAAGATTGGGCTCTTCGCTGGTCGCTGGCGGATCGTTGACCATGATGACCAATATCTTGTCGCGGAAATCCTCCGGGTCACCCTTGTAGTCGTTCCAACGATACTCCGGAGCCTCGATGCCGTAACCGACAAAGACCAGCTCGGCTTTCAGCGCGACGCGGTCGGTCTGCGCGCCAGTGCTCGCAACGTATTCGTCACCGAAATTGAAGCTCGCCTCACGCCCGTTGCCACGCACGATGAGTTTGGTCGAAGGGTCGGCTTTGACGCCGACCAATCGAACTGGCTGAAAGTAACTGCCGTTTACGCCAGCAGGCTCTAATCCCATCGCCTCGAACTGCGCGGCGATGTATTTGGCCGCCAACTCGCCACCGCGCGTCCCCGGCGCACGTCCTTCAAGCAAATCATCCGACAAGAACTTGATGTGCGCGCGAATGGCCCTTTCGCTCACTCTTGGGCCAGCCGCAAAGACGGAACCGCCGAAATCAGAGGTCAAAGAGATCATCGCTAGACAAAAAAGAAGAAACGAAATCGGGAAGAACAAAGCCCGTTTGGCAGAAGGTCCAACCCTCATCGCTTGCCTCTTGCTCCCTCCTTCCATCGAAAAGCAAAACGTTATATTTTAACCGAAATGTGCTCCGTCTGCCGAATCCAGGCTCGGAAAATCTCTCGCGGACGAGCTTGCGCGGTATCGGCGAGGGTGGCGCCGTCCGTGGCAACCGCCTCTCGCTTCGCCGCCCGGAGCGGTCATGATGAGCACGCAATTGAACCTCTTCCCTTGACAAACCCGTGTGGACCAGCGCATCCACGCCGCTTCTCCGGTTTGCGAACATGCGATCAAACTTTTCCCTTGATGAGCGCCATCGCTTCAGCGCGCGTCCGCTGATCTTTGCGGAAGCCGCCGCGAATGGCTGAGGTGATGGTGAGCGATCCCGGCTTTTTGACGCCGCGCACGGTCATGCAAGTGTGCTCAGCCTCGATGACGACCATCACGCCGACCGGCTTTAAAGCTTCGTAGAGCGTGTCAGCGATCTGCGATGTCAGACGCTCTTGAACCTGCAACCGCCGCGCGAAGGTATCGGCGAGCCGGGCCAGTTTCGACAGCCCGACGATGCGACCATCTTTCGGGATGTAGGCGATGTGGCAGCGCCCGACGAACGGCGCAAGATGATGTTCGCAGAGCGAAGCGATTTGGATGTCTTTGACGATCACCATCTCGTCGTGCGTATCGCCGGGCAACGGCACGATGTACTCTTGTGGATCTTCATCCATGCCCGCGGTCAGCTCGGCATACATTTCGGCCACGCGCTGCGGTGTGCGGCGAAGACCGGGCCGATCGGGATCCTCGCCGATCCCTTCGAGAATCAAGCGTACGCCTTGCGCGATCTTGTCGAGATCGACTTGGCGCCGCACAGGCGCTTCGACGACCTCTTCGTCCGGTTCCGTTGCAGAAAATTGCGTGTTCATCCTCTATGCTCTCCCATCAAGCGAAACGCGCTCAGACTCCGACGAGAATCAGGCTATTCGGGCCACGCTCGCCAAGAGCCGTCTTCGGCAGTTGGGTTGATAGCCTACGACTAACTGTTCGGCCCGCGCTCACCAGTGGCTGTCTCCCTTCGTCGCAAAGGAATCGTTTCGTGCTCGCCAAGAGCTGGCTTTGTTTATCAGGAGACTAACTTGGAGAAGGCGGCGCGCGCAGCCGCTTCCACCTCGCGCAGCGGCACACCACATCTTTCAGCCACCGCGCGACACCGCTCGTATTCGGGCGTGCCGCCGATGATCCTCCCATGCAGACGGGCGACCTTGATCGCCACCGGTCCGTATGGCGTCTCCACATCGAGCGAAGCGCGCTCGAGCGCCCGTCGTTCGACTTCGTGCGCCCTCACGCCGAGCGTCGTCGTCTCTTTGAAGAGCAACTCCATCATGCGCTCTTTGTCCTGCACACGGCAGAGCACAGAGATCAACACTCCGGGACGGTTCTTCTTCATCTGTGCGGGCGTGAAGAAGCAATCAAGCGCTCCGGCCTGAAGGACCCTTTCCATCAAGTGGCCGAGAAGCTGTGGCGAAGCGTCATCGACGTTGGTCTCCAACATGAACAGCCGTTCGCTTGCCGCCTCGCCCGGGGCTTCGCCGATCAGCACGCGGAGCGCATTCGGAAACCTTCTATATTCGCGTGCGCCAGCGCCGTAGCCGAAACCATCGAGCTTGATGATGGGCATCGGTCCGTATGAATCGCAAACCGTGCTGATGATGGCCGCGCCTGTCGGTGTGACCAATTCGCCCTCGATATCAGTCGCATAGATGGGTGCGCCGCGCAATAATTCGACCACCGCTGGCGGCGGAACGGGGAAACGCCCGTGCGCCATCTCGACCGTTCCGCGCCCGACGTGAAGCGGAGAAGCGACGAATCGCTCGATGCCAAGGGCTTCAAATCCGATGCAGGCGCCGACCACATCAACAATGGCATCGAGCGCGCCCACTTCATGGAAGTGTATGCGTTCGACGGGCACGTTGTGAACGCGCGCCTCGGCCTCTCCCAAGCGCGTGAAGATAAGCGATGCGCGCGCCTTCACATCGTCGCTCAATCGCGATTCGCCGATGATGCGGAGCACGTCGCTCAAATGGCGATGCGCTTTCGCCTCGCTCGTGCGTACCTCGACGCGCATGCAACTGATTCCGGAGCGATCCACTGGGCGAAAATCCAAGTCGTATCCGGAAACGCCGAGCAGCGCCAAACGCTCGCGCAAAATTTGCGGCTCGAGTCCAGCGGCAACCAACGCGCCCAAGATCATGTCGCCGCTCGCGCCGGCAAAGCAGTCGAAGTATAAGGTTCTCATCATTATTCGCGAACCCGTAAGGTCATTTCGCCTTGTTTGCAGTCTCGCCTTGCGCTCTCATCGTTGGCCGATTTACGACGCGATCCAGCAGCGGAAGCAGATCGCCAGCGCGCCCGCGCAAAGATTCGTGACAGATGCTGGAGAGCGGAGTCTCTTCCGGGTTGATCTCGACGAGAAACGCGCCCGCATCGCGCGCCATCTCCGGCAACATGGCTGCCGGATAGACGATGGCCGAGGTCCCGATGACGAAGCAAACGTCGCACTGGCGCGCGGCTCGCCCGGCTTGCGCGAAAACCTCGGTCGGCAAAAATTCGCCGAAGAGCACGACATCAGGGCGCATTTCGCCGCCGCAAGCGCGACATTTCGGTGGTCGTTCGCCCGTATCTTCGGTCCGCAAGTCTCTCCGCGCGCTGCATTTCAAGCAACGCGCGCGCCATATTTGGCCGTGAAGCTCCAAGACGTCGCGCGAACCGGCAAGCTCGTGTAATCCGTCTACGTTCTGCGTGGCCAGCGTAAACTCGGCGAAAACATCTTGCCAACGCGCAAGCGTCAAATGTGCTGGATTTGGTTGCGCTTGTTCGACGATGGCGCGCCGATAGTCAAACCACGCCCACACTTCCAAAAGGTCTTGCTCGACCATGATCGCCGAAGAGATGACGCTAAACGGCATCCCTTTCCAAACGACCGCGCCGCCACCACCGCGAAAAGTGGGCACGCCCGATTCTGCCGATACGCCTGCCCCGGTCAAAACGAAAACGCGCTGCGCCGTTTTCAAACGCTCGCGCAAGCGCGCCGAAATAGCTTGTTCAAAGGCTCGATGCATCGCAAGAAGGATGATGGTAGCAGAGCGCTCCGCCGAGCTGTCAAGGAAGCGATCCGCTCCTTGTGCGACGCTGCGTCGCGCAGAGAATTTCTCGGAGAGGGGCGTCACTCGAATCGGCAGAAGGATCGCTCAGCCTCCCGCCGCCCGAAGTCCGATTTCGGAATGCTCAACTTGCAACAGATGTGTTGGCGACGTCTCGATCTTTGCCCTTGCTCAACGCGCTTGGCGCAAAAAATCCTGCGTCCTGACATCTTTCGGCGCGTAGAGAAGCTCTTTTGCGCGGTCGTGCTCGATCACCTCGCCGCTTTCGATGTAAAGTAGGTGGTCGGCTAAGTCTTCGAGGAAGCGGATCGAATGCGAAACGACGATCATCGTATGGCCCTGCGCAACGAAACGGCGCAAAAGAGCGCGCACGTTCGCGCTTCGCTGCGGATCGAGCGCGCTGGTCGGTTCATCGAATAACAGCACTTCAGGGCGCATGACGAGCGCGCGCACGATCGCCACGCGCTGTTGCTCGCCGCCCGAAAGGGATTCCGGATAACGGTGAGCCAAGCCTTGCAATCCGATCTCGGCGAGCAACTCTTGCGCCTCGCGCTCGACTTCGCTCCGGCGCCTCCCAAGCACGTGAATGGGCGCTTCCATGATGTTTCCAAGCACGCTCAGATGCGGGAACAAATGCAGATGTTGAAAGACCATGCCGACTTGTCGGCGCAGCGCTCGAGCGCGCCGTTCGTATTCGGCATCGGACAGGTTGGCGTCAAGCCTGATGTCGCCGCATTCGATGGCACCGCGGTCGATGCGCTCCAAGCCGTTCAAACAACGCAAAAGCGTCGTCTTGCCGCTTCCCGATGCGCCGATGATGCCGAGCGTCGTACCGGAAGCGACCTCGAAACTGACGCCGCGCAAGATCGGTTTGCCGTCCTTGCTCTTGTAGAGGTTTCGCGCGCGGATCACGTCATCACCTCCGCCGCCTGAAGTTGCAACGCCCGACGGCGCGCTTGTCGCTGTTCGAGTCGGCGAGCGGCGTGGGCCAGCGGCAAACTCATCGCCAGATAGAAGGCTGATACCACCGCGCCGAGCAAGAGGAATTCGCCCGTTGCATTCGCCAGCTCGCGGTAAGCAGTCGCCAACTCCCAGACCGAAATAGCAAACGCGACGGACGTATCTTTGAAAAGCGAAACGAAATCGTTGGTCATTGGCGGCAGCGCAACGCGCAATGCTTGCGGCAACACGATGCGTCGAAAGGCGAGCACCGAACTCATCCCCAACGAATAGGCCGCCTCCCATTGACCGCGTGGTACAGCTTCCAAAGCTGCGCGATAGACTTGCGACTCATACGCTGCGTAGTTGAGACCGAGTCCGACGAGCGCCGTCAACCATCCGGGCAATGCCACGCCGATTTGCGGCAAGCCGAAGTAGAGGAAGAGCAATTGCACGAGCACGGGCGTGCCGCGAAAGAACTCGATATAGGCCGTGCACAGAGCGCTCAGCCAGCCACTGCCTTTTGATTGCCCGATGGCTAACAGCAACCCCAGCACAAGCGCGATGAACATCGCCCCGAAAGCGAGCGCGACCGTGACGACCGCCGCCCGCGCCAGCCGCTCCAGCGCATCGCTCCAGTTGAAAGACGCGGCGGTCATCGTGTAGCTTACCCCTTCTCCTCTGCGCATGGCCGCATGAAGTTCGGCTTGCGCTTCATCCCACAAATTCCATCGGCGCAAGATCCGCTCCAAGGTTCCATCGCGCATGATCGCATCGATGGCAGCGTCGATCTCGGCTTTCAAGGCTTCGTCGCCTCGGCGCAAACCGACGACATAGACGCCACCTCTAAAGGGTGGGCCAACCGGCCGCAAGCGCGGATTGTCGCGTGCATAATAGGCTTCCATCGGCACGTCCATGAGCACAGCATCGAGACGCCCGAGTTCTAAATCGCGGTAAGCGGCGACCGGATCAGCGTAGCCGCGAAACGGCACCCTTCGCTCTGCTAACAGACGCGAGGCAGCCGTATTGCCGAGCGTGCCGACCAATTTATCCCGACAATCTTCCAGCGAGGTGATCCGGCGCTCTTCGCGGCGAACGGTGAGTTGCAGGTTGAAGACGTAGTAGGGCTTGCTGAAGAGTATGCGCGCGGCGCGGTCCTCGGTCGGCTCCAATCCGTTGACGATGATGTCGAATTCGCCTCGTTCGAGCGCTGGCACGATCGCTTCCCAATCAGTGGCCACCATCACAGGCCGACGCCCCATGTGCGCGGCCAGCGCTTCGATCATCTCTTTTTCGTATCCGATGTATTGGTTTGGATTGGCCGGATCAGTGAAGACGTAAGGCGCGCCGCCGCTCGGATCTGCACCCCACCGCAAGACCTTTTGCGCCTGTCCGGAGACGGCGCACAAAATCACGAGGTAAAGGGCAACGACGCCCCGCTGCTTTCTCCCGCTCAAAGCATGACTCCTCGACGAACTCGATCCGCAGCGCCCCTTTGGCGCTTCGATTTCGGCCCTTTCAGCACAGCACGGTATATTACAAACTACGGGCTGTGGATGAAAGAGAAAAAGCGGCTCGGGCGCAGCGCAGATCGCCATCGGTGTGATGTTCGCCGCCGCGTTCTCTATGTCGGGCGCGGCGTGGCTTGCCCTCTCGCCTGCGCGCGCCTTAAAATTAGTTCTTTTCCGCAAACGACGTCGAAATGAGCACAGAATCCACTTTGCAGAAGCTGCAAACCGAATTGCGCATGCGCCTTGCGCGTGCGGCGCGCGAACGGTTTGGCATCGCGCTCGAACAGATCGTCACAGAAGTTCCGCCGCGCGTCGAACTCGGCGATCTGGCCTTTCCAGTCGCCTTCGAGCTCGCCAGAAGGATCAAGCAAACGACGGGCGAAAAGCGCGCCCCGCGTCAAATCGCCGAAGAACTCCGCTCAACCCTCGAGGATGTTGCCGCCGTCCAGCGCGTGGAAGTGGCAGGCGCCGGATACTTAAACGTCTTCTTCGACCGGGCCACCTTGCTGGCAACGCTCAGCGCAAAAGCTCCATTTGGCGAACCGGTCGAAGAGACCGATCGAGCGAAAAGGATCGTTGAGCACACGAACATCAACCCGAACAAGGCGGCCCACATCGGCCACCTGCGCAACGCCGTGCTGGGCGATGCTTTCGTCCGCCTCCTGCGCGCTGTGGGCGAGCGCGTCGAAGTCCAAAACTACATCGACAACACGGGCGTGCAGGTTGCCGACACGGTGGTCGGCTTCATTCACCTTGAACGGATGACGTTGCCAGATGTGCGCGCCTTGGACCAAGCGCTTCCGCCAGATCGCCCGTTCGATTACTACTGCTGGGACCTTTACGCCCGCGTCGGACTTTTCTATCGAAACGGCGATCCAGATGGGCCGGAAGATGCGGACAAGCTACGCTTGCGCGCCGAGGTTCTTCACGCTATTGAGGCGGGCGGCAATGATGTAGCCGAACTGGCCGAGTACGTTTCGATGCGCATTGTCGCCTGTCACCTGAAGACGATGGAACGGCTCGGCATTGAGTACGATGTGTTGCCGCGCGAATCCGAGATCCTTCATCTACACTTTTGGGAGCGCGCCTTCGAGCGATTGAAACAAGCGGGCGTCGTGCGCTACGAAACCGAAGGGAGAAATGCCGGCTGCTGGGTCATGCCAACCGACCTGCACAAAGGGACGGAGGAGCACGAAGCGGACAAAATACTGGTCCGCTCAAACGGCACGGTCACCTATGCCGGCAAGGATATCGCTTATCAACTCTGGAAACTTGGGCTTCTCGGACTAGATTTCTATTACAAGCCTTTTCGCATCTATCCGAACGGCCATACCGTCTGGGTGACGACGAGCGACGCGCGTGAACACGATCCGTTGGCGCCGAAGTTCGGCGGCGGAGCGATCGTTTATAACGTGATCGACGCGCGCCAATCCTACACACAAGAGGTCGTTCGACGGGCAGTGGCCGTGCTCGCTCCCGAAGCGGGAGAGAAAGCGAGCATCCATCTCGCTTACGAAATGGTCGCCCTCAGTCCCGCCGCTTGCGCCGAACTCGGCATCCAATTGAGCGATGAAGACCGCGCCCGTCCATTCATCGAGATGAGCGGGCGTAAAGGCTTGGGCGTCAAAGCCGATGATCTAATCAATCGATTGGAAGCCGGAGCGCGGCGTGAAGTCGAAGCGCGCCACGCCGACTTAACCGAAGAGGAGAAATCAACGGTGGCGCATCAGATCGCCGTCGGCGCGTTGCGCTATTTCCTCTTGAAATGGACGCGCAACTCCGTAATCGCCTTCGATTTCAAAGAGGCGCTCTCATTCGACGGCGAGACCGGCCCTTACTGTCAGTACGCGGCGGTGCGCGCCGGCTCCATCTTCCGTAAACTCGATGCCGAGAAGATGGCGCAAGCCGAAAAGCTGATGCGCCGTGCCGTCGAGGACAAGGAAGCGGCAGAAGCGTTGCGGCGCGTCTTCGACGGCGACGCCGGCGACGAACTGTGGTCTTTGGTGATGCTCGCCGCGCGCCTCGAAGAGGTGACGGCACAAGCGGCGGCGATGGAAGAACCGGCCCACTTAGCGAAGTACGCTTTCCAATTGGCGAAAGCTTTCAACCTCTTCTACCATCGTCACCGTATCATCAGCGAAGAGGACGAGACCCGACAAGCGGTTCTGATCGCCATCGCCAAACTTGCGCGCAACAGGCTTGTCGCTGCGTTGGGGACGCTCGGCATTGAGGTGCCGGAAAAGATGTGACGTCGGCGCGACGAAAAAGCCCCGAACAGAGTTTTCACAGCGGAGAGAGACGAAGATGCTCATCGTCATGAAAGCGGATGCGACCGAAAGCGAGATCGAGGCGGTCGCGCGCGTTATTACCGAAATGGGATTGCGCCCCCACGTTCTGCCGGGCGCACACCGCACGGCCATCGGCATCACCGGAAACCAAGGGCCGCTCGACCCGACTCGATTCGAGAGCATGCCCGGCGTGGCCGAAGCCATTCGCGTCACCAAGCCGTACAAGTTGATCACGCTCGACCTGCGCCCCGAAAAGACCGTGGTTCGCTTAGGCGATGCCACCATCGGCGGAGAAGAGCTGGCGATCATCGCTGGACCATGTGCGGTTGAGAGCCGCGAACAAGCGTTCGCCGTCGCCGAAGTGGTCCGGCGCAGCGGCGCACGCTTCTTTCGCGGCGGGGCTTTCAAACCACGGACCTCGCCATATGCTTTTCAGGGTTTAGGCGAGGAGGGATTGAAGATCTTAGCCGAAGTGCGCCAAGCGTATGGATTGAAGATCGTCACCGAAGCGCTCGATGAGCACGGCGTCGATTTGATCGAGCGCTACGGCGACGTGATTCAAGTCGGAGCGCGCAACATGCAGAACTTTTCGCTGCTCAAGCGCGTCGGGCGTTCTCATCTTCCCGTGCTGCTCAAACGCGGCATGGCGGCGACGCTCGACGAATGGCTGCTCGCCGCCGAATACATCATGGCCGAAGGCAACTACAACGTCATCTTATGCGAGCGTGGCATTCGCACCTTCGCACAGCACTCGCGCAACACGCTCGACTTGGCGGCAGTGCCCGCCGTGCGGCGCATCTCGCATCTGCCGGTAATCGTCGATCCATCGCACGGCACGGGCAAAAGCTACATGGTGACGCCGCTTGCGCGCGCGGCGGTTGCCGCCGGCGCCGATGGGTTGATGATCGAGGTGCATCACCATCCGGAGTTGGCGCTGTCGGACGGCTCGCAGGCGTTGACGCCCGCGCAGTACGAGCAACTTGTAGGCGAGGCGCGCGCCATTTACGAGCTGTTGGCACCGGTGAGCGCATGACCGCTGCAAAGATCGCCCTTCAACCCGATGAAGAGATGGCGCTCGCACAGTAAACGACGCAGCGCGTGAATCGAGTGAGAACCGCTCTTCAGCCCGACGAAGAGACCGCTTGGGCTTTCGTCCGCGGCATGACCACCGTGAAGACGCCCTTCAGCTCGTTCCGCACCCGATCGCTCCATCGCGCTTGCGCAGAGGTCGGGGGGTTGTCCTCCGTTGATACGCCTTCAATTCGTTCCGCACCCGATCGCTTCGTCACGTGCTCATCTGTTCGAACGCTCGTTTATACCTCTCCTTCCAACCCGACAAGGATTCTTCTGATAACGTGTTGAGCAGATCCGAGATGCGCTGCACCGAGCTTTGAACCCGCTCCATGCTCTTCGGATCAGGACGCGAAGCGCTCGCCATGATGATCGTCAATTGATTGTTAACCACATCGCGCAACATCATCTGCAGTTCCTTGATCGACTCGCGCCTCACTTTCCTTTGGCGTCGGCGGACCAACCAGAAGATCACGCCATGCAACAAGCCAACGGTGATGGCCGTTGCTGCCGTCACTTTCCAAATGTCGTGCCCACGAAAAACAAATGACGGTATCGACCAGATAACGAGAAGACCAGCGAGACTCAAGATGAGTTCGAGGTTGTCGAGGAAGAATTTCATGTTGGGCTCCTTTCTGGCCAAGCGCCTTGATCGAGGGTTCAAAGAGCTTCCCGCTCAATGCGACGATCTAAGGACGAGCCCTTTCGGGCAAAAAACGCGACAAAAGAGCGTTCTCTTGGGCGAGACGGCACGGACGAGCTGTCACGACCGGCTCGCCACGAATGATTTATACACTCAGCATCGAAAATATGGAATGGGATGAAGCTTCCGTCAAATGGCAACGCAAGCTGACGGCACGATGGGACATGAGCTAACGGGTCGGCCCATCTGCTGACGCGACGAGCACGCCCTAGGGTAAAACGTTGCAGCATGAACCCTTGTGCGAACGCGACACAAGCTAATCTCCTCACGTCGGCAAAAGACCGGCGAGGCGATTCTTGCCCGCTCGTCTAGCTCACTCAACCTCTGAAAGGACACAAATATCCGCGCGAAACCTCTCTTTGAATCGAAAAGGTCTCGATCTTTTCGGGACTGTCTGTCGAGGCGGATGTGCCCGGGAAGTTATTCGGTGGTCGTCGCAAAATTAATGCGATCTTCCATCGAAGCTTTATCTTTTTGCGAACGGCGAAAGATTTAAGAGTTAATGCGCCTTGCTAATCGCGATGGAGTGGGCAGCGGATGCGCAAGGCTTTCGGCATGATTTCGAAGGTGGCAGGCAAACGACCTGCCGTCTCACCGTCTATCTCCAGACCGACGTTCGTCTCGCGTTCGACCGGACGGGCTACGCAACGGCGTGCGCGCGCTGCGCGGACCTGTTCAATCCCGAGATGAGTGCCGAGGTATATGCTGCAAGCTTTGAGGATCACTTCTGCCGACGGCATATCGCCGATGACGACGATATCAAACGCGCCATCGACCATGTTCGCTTCCGGGGCGATCTTCATTCCGCCGCCGAAATAGCGCGCGTTGGCGACGCAGAAGTTAAGCACTTCCAACTGCACTTCCGGACCATCGTCGAGCGCAACGGCGACGCGCGGCCTCGTGAAACTCAAGACCGTGCGCATCATGGAGTAGGCGAACGCTGCCCTCCCGCCGAGCAATTTCGTCACGGGTCCGGAAAGAGCCGCTGTGCGTTTGAGTCGCGAGATCACCTCGCCGCCCATGCCGAATGAAGCGACGTTGACGAAGAAGCGCTCTTGCTCCTCGCCCGAAGGCGCGATATACGTGGCGCGCCCGACATCAATCGTCCGCGTCTTTCCCGTGCGCAAGGCGCGCGCCGCATCTGCCGTTCGCTTCGGAATCCTCAACGTTCGACGAAGGTCCCCGCCCGTGCCGCTCGGCAATATCCCCAACTCCGCATCGCTCCCCGAACGCAACAACCCGTTGGCCACTTCCGAAATGGTCCCATCGCCGCCACAGGCGATGATCAATCGTCGCCCCGAACGCGCTTCGTCTTCGGCGATGCGTGCTGCGTCGCCAGGTCGCGTGGTGAAAGCGCAAGCGAACGGGCCGAAATGCGTGCGCAGTTCGCTCGCAAGACGTGGCCAGCGGCGGCGCGTTGTCCCCGCAGCGCTGGTTGGGTTGACGATCACAAGCGGAAGTTCGACGCCCACAAGCAACTACCTCGACTCGTTGACGCTTTTAATCACGGTAAGATTCGACCGCTTACAAACGCTCCCGACGGCTTTGTCCGCCTTGCGCCCGTTCGACGATCGAGTGCGAGTCGGTGCAGTTCGAGAATCCGTACTCCCGTCTATCCTCTTCGGCCAATTCGGCGATCCTGCTCATGACGAAATCGGCGATCTCCTTGTAGGTCTTCAATCCGCCGCGCCGTCCGGCAAAGCGCGCCAGATCCAGCGGGGTGCCGAAACGCACCCGAATCTTTTCGCCGTTGGTCCAGTTGCGCAAGATCTGCCGCGGCAAACTGTTGCACAGACCCGCGACGAAGACCGGGACGACCTGTGGTCGGGCTTCCAAGATCAGTCTCCCAACGCCGGGTTGCGGCGGCAGGAAAGAGTATGGGTCCAGTCCCTTGTTGCGCGTCCCTTCGGGATGAAAGCCGACGATGTGGCCGCGTCCTTCGCGGCAAAGCTCGATCAGACGACGCATCGCATAAGCGTCCCAGAGGCGCTTTTCCGCCGTCGCGAAGAAGGGCGGATACATGGACCACCAGCCCATGACGAAATTGACCACTGCGCCGAGCGGCGACTGATAGAAGAACCTGCCGCGCACTGGAAAGAAGAGTTTCTTCGGCCAATCGGTCCGACGGAAGAGGACGGTCGAAACCGCGTACATATCGAAAAACGAACGGTGATTGGCAACGAGCAGGATGGGGCGCTCGGACGAGATGCGCTGCAGGTTTTCCAGCCCGTAAACGCGCATGATGTTGTAAGTCGCCAGATGGATCCAACCGGCCCCGATCGTCCGTTGACACCATGTCCAGAACAGCTTCCATCGCCCACCGTTCATCCGATGGACCAGTCGGAAGATGGCGCGCTCCATTGGCGAGAGCACAGCCAACTCCGCTGCTGAAGGCGAACTGGGCGCCGATGGCAGCGTGACGTTTCGCGTCCGATCCTCGGTCAGCGCTTCCGTTTCGAGCAGAGGCATTTGCAACTAAACTTCAGCGAAAAGAGGTTCGTTCGAAATCGAGGAGGCTTCCTTCGATCGCGCGGTCGGGCGGATGACGCCTAGCCCGGCTAATCGATCGAGAAGTATTTGGCCTCTTCGTGATGGACGATGATAGCCGAGGTCGATTGCTCCGGGTCAAGTTGATGCTCCTCGGTCAACTCGACATCGATGCGCGATGGATCCAGCAGCTCGAAGAGCTTCTCTTGGTCTTCGAGGTTCGGACAAGCTGGATAACCGAAGCTGTAGCGCGATCCTTGATATCCTTGACGAAAGAGCATGTTCAATTCTTTGGCATCGCGATCGGCGATCCCCAGCTCTTCGCGTATCCTTTTATGCCATAGCTCGGCCAAAGCCTCCGCCGCTTCGACGCTCAATCCATGAAACAACAGGTACTCCGAGTAGCGATCCGCCGTGAACAGCTCGCGCGAATACTCGCTCGCACGCCTTCCCATCGTCACGAGATGAAACGCAACGACATCGATGCGCCCCGAATCCTTCGCCGCGAAGAAATCGGCCAAACACAATCGCCGACCCGAAGATTGGCGCGGGAAAGTGAAACGAAGCCACTCCGTGCGCCCATCATCCCGATAAACGATCAGATCGTTGCCTTCCGATTGGCAATGGAAATAGCCATAGACGACGCGCGGCACGAGCAACCGCTCGCGTTTGGATCTTTCCTTCAGCTCATCGTAGATGGGCCGGACGTGTTCGGCGACGAAGGCGCGATACTCTTCCGCCGACCGTCGCCCTTGCTTGAACTGCCATTGCCCTTTGAAGAGCGCCGTCTCGTTGACGTAAGCGAAGACCTCATCGAGCGGAACATCCTCGACGACGCGCGAGCCGTAAAAAGGCGGGGTCGGGATCGGCACGTCCGTGCGCACGTCCGAACGAAGGCGTCCATCCGACGCAGCGCTTGCGCACGAAGAGCGAACGCGCGCCGCGCGCGTCCTTCGTGGCTGGCCCAGTTTCGCCTCTTCGGCGAGCGGGACATCTTCTGCGTCGCCCGCCTCTTTTCCGGTCTCTTTTTGAGTTTTGCCGTTTCCGCTCGTCAGCATGTCCATGACGTGCAATCCGTCGAAGGCGTCGCGCGCATAGAAGAGCGGCCCGCGGTAGAGCGGCTTCAAATCCTCTTCGACGTAACGACGCGTCAGAGCGGCTCCGCCGAGCACAACCGGTACGGTGATGCCGCGCTCGTTCAGCACTTCCAGATTCTCCTTCATGATGACGGTCGATTTGACGAGCAGACCGCTCATCCCGATGCAATCGGCTCCGCTCTCTTCGTAAGCCTTGATGATGTTCTCGATCGGCTGCTTGATGCCGAGATTGATGACGCGATACCCGTTGTTCGTCAAGATGATGTCCACGAGGTTCTTGCCGATGTCGTGCACGTCGCCTTTGACCGTCGCAAGCACCATCGTTCCTTTGGCCGCGTCGGTCGCTTTCCGCTCCATGAAGGGTTCGAGAAAGCGAACCGCCGCCTTCATCACCTCGGCGGATTGAAGGACGAAGGGCAACTGCATTTGACCGCTGCCGAAAAGGTCGCCGACGACCTTCATCCCTTCGAGCAGGATGTTGTTGATGATGTCAAGCGCCGAATGTTTTTCAAGCGCGAGGCGTAGGTTCTCTTCGAGACCGATCTTCTCGCCGTCGATGATGTGCCGCTTGAGGCGTTCCTCGACCGGCAGATCTTCGGCGATCACCGTCTCGCGCTTTGCGGTCGCGCCCGCGAACAGATTGGTGAATTCCGCCAAAGGATCATAAGTGCAGATCTCTGCTTCGAACCGGCGCTTGTCGTAGATGAGTTCACGTGCAACCTCGAGCTCGTGCTCGCTGATGCGACTGAGCGGCAGGATCTTCCCCGCGTGAACGATGGCCGCATCAAGCCCTGCTTCAGTCGCTTCGTGCAGAAAGACCGAGTTCAAGACGACGCGCGCCGCCGGATTCAAGCCGAACGAGACGTTGGAGACGCCGAGCAGCGTGAAGCATCCAGGAAGCTCACGTTTGATCCGCCGGATGGCTTCGATCGTCTCCGCCGCGTTGCGCCGGTCCTCTTCCGAACCGGTCGAGATCGGCAGCGCCAGCGGATCGAAGAAGATCTCGTAAGGCGGCAGGCCCAGCTCCTCGGTCGCTTGACGATATGCGCGGCGCGCGATCTCGAACTTCTTGTCCGCCGTGCGCGCCATGCCCTCCTCGTCTATCGTCCCAATGACGACCCCTGCGCCATATCGTTTCGCCAGTTCGATCACCTTCTTGAAGCGCGGCTCGCCGTCTTCGTAGTTGGTCGAATTCAAGATGCACTTGCCGCCCGCATGCTCTAGCCCCGCCTCCATCTTCTGCCAATCGGTAGAATCGAACATGAGCGGCAACTGCACGCCCGTCACGAGCCGCGACGCCAGCTCATGCATGTCGCGCACGCCGTCGCGCCCGACGTAATCAACGTTGACGTCGAGGACGTGCGCCCCTTCGCGCGCTTGCTCGCGCGCGAGCGACACGAGGCCATCCCAATCCTCGGCGTTGAGCAGATCGCGACACTTCTTCGAGCCGGAAGCGTTCAATCTCTCGCCGATGATGAGAAATGAATTCTCTTGACGATAAGGCTGCTGAATGTAGAGTGAGCTTGCCGCTGGCGTCCATTCAGCGCGCCGTTCTTTCGGCACGACGTCTTGCACCGCTTCAACCACGGCGCGCAGGTGCTCGGGCGTCGTCCCGCAACACCCGCCGACGATCGAAACGCCGAAGTCGCGCGCGAAATGTCGCAAGGCCGCGGCAAAGGATTCCGGCGTCTCGCGATAAACGGCGCGCCCGCCGATGTTCTCTGGGATTCCGGCGTTCGGCAGCACCGAAACGGGGAACGGAGAGTTCTGACAAAGGTAGCGAACGTTGTCGGTCATCTGCTGCGGACCGGTCGCGCAGTTCATGCCGAAGACGTCAATGGCGAATGGCTGAATCGCCGTTAACGCCGCGCCGATCTCGGTCCCAAGAAGCATCGTTCCGGTCGTCTCGATCGTCACTTGGACCATAACGGGGACGCGCCGTCGGAGTTCGGCAAAACAGTCGAAGACAGCAAGCAGCGCGGCTTTGGTCTGCAAAAGGTCCTGACACGTCTCGATGAGCAGAATGTCGGCCCCGCCATCGAGAAGTCCGCGCACCTGCACCTCATATGCCGCCTTCATCTCGCGGAGGCTGATATGACCGAGGCTCGGAAGTTTCGTGGTCGGACCGATCGAGCCAGCGACCCAGCGCGGGCGCTCCTTTGTCGAAAAATCCGCCGCGACGCGCTTCGCCAGTTGTGCGGCTTTCAGGTTCAGCTCATAAGCGCGCTCGGCGATGTCATATTCGGCGAGCACGATAGAGGTCGAGCCGAACGAATCGGTCTCCACAACGTCGCACCCGACTTCGAAGAAGCTCGCGTGAATCTCGGCGACGACATCGGGACGCGAAATGACTAGGTATTCGTTGCAACCATCGAGACCGTGAAAATCGTCCGGCGTGAGGCCTTTGGTCTGAATGTTTGTCCCCATCGCGCCATCGAAGACGATGATCCGTTCGCACAGAGTCGAGAGGAAATCTTTCATCTTGTGGTTCGTTTCCCTTTCCGACGCGCCTTGTGCCGATAAACCAAGAAGCCCCGCGCTCGGACGACGCAGGGCCTCTCGCCTCATCTTCGAACCGTTGAACTTGAGCGGCGGAAAGACGCGCCGAGCTGTTTAGCTGCTTGTTTTACGTGGCCGCAAGTCGCTTTAAATCACCACGTAATCAAATTTCGCATTGAACCATTTTTCGCTCGTTTGTGTCAAGCGAGTCCGAAAATTGAAGGGTTGAATCGATTGAATGGGCATTGAGGATCGTCGAACGCGCGCCCCGACTGCGACAAATGCTTTGGCACCTCCGTCAAAATCGCGCAGCGCGAGTTTAGAAAAACGGGGGAGCGCGAGTGGGCTGTAATCCCCCTCAATTCATTGAGG
>NZ_PSLQ01000062.1:0-22183 GCF_040289685.1 Pyrinomonas sp. | reverse complement strand
ACGCTCCCTCCACGCGCAGTCACGGCCTGTCCAGCCGCCAAATATATTCTAGCGCGCCCTCGTGTAAATTGCAAGAAAGGAGGCAAGGCGGCGCTCCTCCCCACGGCTAAAGCCGGGGGTCTCCGCGCCGCCGCGATCGGATGAAAAGCGCCGGTCCAGCAAGACACGTCGCTCCTCTGTCGCCGCGCGCGCGCGTGGCGATCATCGGCGCTGGGCGCGTTGGCTCAGCCTTCGCGCTGGCTCTTGCCTCCTGCGGTTACGAGATCACGGCGCTTGTCGCGCGCCGCTCGACGAGCGCACGACGCGCGCAAAGACTTCTCGCCGAACGGGGATACGCGCCGCCGTTAGCGCTCCGGGCGCAAGATATGGCCAGCATCCCTTGCTCGCACCTTTTCATCATCGCGACGCCGGACGATTCGATCTTCGCGACGGCGCAACTTTTGAATTCAGCCCTATCGCATGATCTCGCCGGTTGCATTGCGCTTCATGCGAGCGGGGCGCTCTCGTCCGAAACGCTTGCGCCTCTGCGCGCCAGCGGATGTAGCATCGGCTCGATCCACCCGCTTGCCGCCATCAACGACGCGATCTCCGGCGCCGATAAACTGAAAGAAGCCTTCTTCTGTCTCGAAGGCGAACCCAAGGCCGTTCGCACGGCCCGCCGCATCGTTCGCGATCTCGGAGCGCAAAGTTTCTCCGTGGCGTCGGAACGAAAAGCCCTCTACCACGCGGCGGCGGTGATGTCTGCCGGGCACGTGGTCGCGCTCTTCGACATCGCGCTCGATCTGCTGCGGCGCTGCGACTTGCAGCCTCGCATGGCGCAAAAGGCGCTCTCATCCCTTCTCCTCTCGACGGCGGAGAACCTCTGCCGCACCTCCCCATCGCGCGCTTTAACAGGTCCTATTGCGCGTGGCGACCTAGAGACAGTGCGACGCCATATTGCGGCGCTGAACGCGCACGCCAGTGCCGAAGCGTTGACGATCTACGGCCAGCTTGGGCTTCATGCGTTGGAGCTTGTGGCAACGAGCCGACTGGATGCGCAAACGGCACAAGCCATGCAGCAAGCGCTGCGCCGCTTTGCAAAGTGAATTCGCCCGGGGAGCGGGCCGCTCGTTGAATCGAAATCCCTTTGAGTTTGAAACGAAATGTGGCGGCCGTCGAACTCAACCGACGGCGCTGCGGCGCAAGCTCTGCGCGATCAGCGGCACGATGCGCCGCGGAACGGCGATGGCCTCTTTGATGTGGCGCGCGAGCGTGAAATGGCCAGCGACGTAAAGTCCGGGGACGTTGGTCTCGAAGCTTTCGGGATCGTAAACCGGCACGTCGCACAACCCGACGCGACGAATCTCAACGCCGACTTGACGCAAGAGGCTGAGATCGGCATCGCTTCCAATCAGAACGAAGACCACATCGTTGGGGATGACGCGCTCGCGGCCGTCCTCGAGCACGAGTCGCACGTCGCGTTCTCTGATTTCAACTACTTCGCGGAAGAGCAAAACTTCCAATCGACCGAGTTCGATTTGCGTTTCGAGCGGCGCGCGCACCCAATGTTTGATCGCGCCGCGTTTCGGATCGCGGTTTTCCCAATCGCTGCGCCAGATGGCGAGTTTGGTGCGCGCACCAGCCTCGGCGAGAAAGAGCGCGGCCTCGGCGGCGGAGTTCCCGCCGCCAACGACGAGCGCCTCTTTGCGCACGTAAGGGAAAGCTTCGACGAAACGATGGTGCACTTTAGCGAGGTCTTCGCCCTTGACACCCAAGCGACGAGGATAGGCCATTGCCCCGACGGCGACGAGCACGCGCGCGGCTGCATATTGATCGCGCGTCGTGCGAACGAGGAACCCGTCATCCTCGCGTCGCAGTTCGAGCGCCTCCTCTTCGGTGTTGATGCGCAGATCGCGGTCCAGAACGAACCGCACGTAATGGGTCAATAGCTCTTCGCGCGTCGGCTTTTCACGGCAAGGTTGCAACGCACCGGGACGCATCTCGAGTTCATCCGGCGTGGAGAAGACCGTCAGTCCGATCGGGTAGCGATAGATCGTATGGGCGATGAATCCTTTCTCGATCACTAGGTAGTTCAGCCCTTCGCGCGCAGCGGCGTCCGCCGCAGAGATCCCTGCCGGTCCAGCGCCGATGATCAACAGGTCCAATTTCTCTCGACTTCGCGTCATGATGCTTGCACGAAATGGTCGCACTTTCGGCTGCAAATGGCAACTGAAGAATTTCGTTCCATCATCGCAACGTGCTGGCATACTCGTCAAGGATGAGTTTGCGCGCTTGCCGAAACAATCGTTATAATCTCCCGGTCACGGAGGACGAAAAGTTCTGCGCACGCTTGGACGCTTGCCGCTCGCTTCGCGGCTTTTCGCTTCTCAAGAGGTCTTAGCTGGCCCTTCGATGTTGAATCTATGCTGACTGCTGCGGAAAGCGCGTGTCACGGCTCGCCGGAAAAGATCGGGCTGCGCGTCGAAAGGTTTCCCTTCGAGCGCATCCCGCACCAATCGCGCCTCTTTCTCGCGTATTTGCGCGACCCGGAGAGTTTGCGCCACTTCTACCCGTCGGCTGTGCGCCATCACTACGAAGTCGCCGCGCGATCCGCTGAGGTGCTCGCGGCCCATCGCGTTGACCGCGCCGCGCTGTGCGATGCGCTTGAAGCGTTCCACCGAAGACTGGCGGCGCCGCCTGAGACCTTCGCGCAAATCGAACGCCTACGCCGAAGCGACGCGGTCGCCGTCGTTTCCGGTCAGCAGGCCGGTCTTTTCACCGGCCCGCTCTACACCATCTACAAAGCTTTGTCGGCCATCAAACTGGCGCAGTGTTTGACCGGACGTGGTCTCGCCGCCGTGCCCGTCTTCTGGATCGCCACCGAGGATCACGATTGGGCCGAAGTGCGGCGGGCGGAAGTGGTGGCTTGCGATGGACGGTTGGCCAGCGTCGAGATCGACGACCGGTCGCACGCTGAGGGCGCGCCCGTCGGCCATGTTCAATTGGACCAGTCGATCGAAGAAATCATCAGCCGCTTGCTCGAACTCCTCCCAAGCACCGAGTTCACGCCAGCGCTCGAGCGTCTTCTTCGCGAAGCGTACGCGCCAGGTCTCGCCTACGGCGAAGCTTTCGCACGAATGATGCTCGCGCTCTTGGGAAGATACGGCCTGATCGTTCTCGATCCGCTCGACGCGCACTTGAAACGCTTGGCCGCGCCGCTCTACGCAGAAGCCGCGCGACGCGCCCCTGAGATCGCATCGGCACTGGTGGCGCGCAGCCGCGAATTAGAAGAGGCTGGGTTTCACGCGCAAGTCATCACCTCGCCCGATGCTTTTCCGCTCTTCATCCACCTTGACGGCGCGCGCCGTGCCATTACGCGCAGTGCGGAAGGGCGTTACCGCATCAAAGACACGGAGCGAGAATACAACCTCGCAGAACTGGCGAGCTGGATCGAACAAGAACCGACGCTCTTCAGTCCGAACGTCACCTTGCGTTCAGTCGTACAAGACTACTTGTTGCCGACGATCGCCTATTACGGCGGCGCTGCCGAGATCGCTTATTTCGCTCAAACATCCGAAGTCTACCGCGTGCTGCAGCGCCCGGCGACGCCGATCTTTCATCGCGCCAGTATGACCATCGTCGAACGTCGCACGGCGCGTACGTTGGCGCGCTACAACCTACATCTGGCCGATCTGTTCGCCGGCAGCGAAGCGGTAATAGCGCGCGTCGTCGAGGAGCATTTGGGACGCGAAACGGCGCGTCGCTTCGACCAAGCGGAAAGAGAGATCAACGAAGCGCTCGACAAGCTTCGCGCCGAACTTCTCCGCTTCGATCCGACCTTAGCCGCAGCGCTCGACGGCGGGCGCAAGAAGATCAACCATCAATTGAAAGGCTTACGCCTGCGTTTTCACCGCGCGCAAATGGCACGCGACCGAGCAGCCCATCGTCAGATCGAGCGCGCCTTTAATTCCCTCTACCCCGATAAGACCCTACAGGAACGCCGGATCAACATCACGTCTCTGCTCGCGCGCCACGGGCAGTACGTCATCGATTGGCTCTACGAAGCGACGGATCCCGATGCAAACGATCACCTGATCGTATATCTCTAGCCGGATCGATCCTTTTCTTCCGTCCATCGCTCCCCTTTCTGCACCCTCTTCTGCGTTGCTGCGCCGTCAGCATCGCTCGATGGGAATCATGCCTCTCCCGTCCAGCCCCTTTCGCGCTTTGGCGAAATGGGCGATAATGGGAGCGTGCGGTAGGTCTTGAAAGATGGGGAAAATCAAAGTCCTTCCCGATCAGCTAGCCAATCAGATAGCCGCCGGCGAAGTGGTGGAGCGACCAGCTTCGGTCGCTAAAGAATTGGTTGAGAATTCGCTCGACGCGGGAGCACGGCGCATCCACGTCCAATTCGAAGGCGGCGGCAGGCGCCTGTTGCGCGTCGTGGACGACGGCGAAGGGATGACGCGCGACGATGCCGTTCTCGCCTTCGAACGCCATGCGACCTCCAAGATCGGGCGCATCGAAGACCTTTTCACGATCCGGACGCTTGGCTTTCGCGGCGAAGCGCTGGCTTCCATCGCCGCCGTCGCGCGCGTCGAACTGATCACCAAGTGCGATGAAGAGCCGCACGGAACGCGCGTTCGCATCGAGGGCGGCAAATTGCGCGATGTCGAACCGGCAGCCCATCCGCGCGGCACCACCGTCGTCATGCGAGATCTGTTCTTCAACGTTCCAGCCCGCAGGAAGTTCCTTCGCTCCGAAGCGACCGAAAGCTATCACCTGACGAACTTGATCACGCACTACGCGCTGGCCCACCCCGAAGTGGAATTCGTCCTCGTTAACAATGGGCGCGAGACGTTGCGCGCCGTTCCAGCAACGGATCTGCGCGAGCGGGCCTATCAGATCTTCGGTCCGGATTTCATCGCCAGCCTCCTGCTCGTCGAAGGCGGGCAACCGGGAAGCGTCTTCGTGCGCGGCTTCGTCTCCGCTCCCAAAGAGCGCCGCACATCGCGCGAAGCGCAGTACCTATTCGTCAACGGTCGCTTCGTGCGCGACAAGTTGATCGCACGCGCTTTGTCTGAAGCTTACAAGTCCGTTCTGCCGCCCGGAGCTTATCCGGCAGCGCTCCTCTTTTTGGAGGTCCCGTTCGATGAGGTCGACGTGAACGTCCATCCGGCCAAAACCGAAGTCCGTTTCCGCCGCGCTGAATTAGTTGCCGAGACCATTCGCGAAGCCGTGCGCTCGGCGCTTCACGGCGCGGGTCATATACCCATTTCGCCGCCCGTCGTTGCGCGCGACTTGCCGCCGATGCCGACCGAAAGCGTTGGGCCAGTGGTCGAACAGGCGAGAATCGCCTTCGCAGAAGAAGCGCCGGTAACGGACATGAGCGCCGGCCCACCTGCAGACATCTCTGCGGCTGTTCTTGCGATCGATCCGCAGCCGCGACCTGCGGCGAGTCGAAACGAGGTGCTCGCCCCCCCCGCACAGGGCGAATACCGCGAAAAGAGACCTGAACGCGACTCCACGACCACTTTTGATCAAGCCCCGAAAGCCAGTGGCGAATCGCTCCGCTCATTCGGCGACATGCCATCGTCCGCTCCCGAGAGCAAGTTGCCGCCGCTCGCTTCGGCATCATCGTTGGTCCGGGAGGTCGAAGATCTGTCGCCCGACATCCGCCCGTTGGGCCAATTGGAAGATAGCTATATCATCGCCACTGACGCCGAAGGGTTGCTGCTGATCGATCAGCACGTGGCGCATGAACGCATCCTCTTCGATGAATACCGCGCGCGCGAACAGACGCGAAAGATCGAATCGCAGCAGTTGCTCGTCCCCGAAGTCTTCGATTTAACGCCAGCGCAGGCGACCATCTTCGATCTCGTCACCGAAGAACTGGAGAGGATGGGTTTCGAGTTGATGCGTTTGTCGGGGAGGACGGTGGCGATTCGCGCCGTGCCAGCGGATTTGCCGCCCGCGGAAGCGCGTAACCTTTTGATCGAAGTGCTCGATTCGGTCGATCCCGCAAATCGCCATGCCGCGCGCGAAACCCTGCGCGACCGCATCGCCGCGTCGCTCGCTTGCCGCGCGGCGATCAAGATCAACACGCCGCTGACGCAAGAGAAGATGCGCTGGCTGATCGACCGGCTCTTGACGACCAGTTCGCCGACCACCTGCCCGCATGGGCGACCCATCGTCTTGCGGTTGAAGACGCGCGACATCGAAAAAGGGTTCCACCGCACTTGAAGAAAGCGGCGCTAATGTCGCGCCGCACAATAGCTCCCATCAACGGACGTTTGAGCACTGTAGGATGGAAAGGGGCGATCAACAGCGCGAGTTCGTCATCTTCAGACTCGACGACGAATACTTCGCCTTCGATGTCGGCCAAGTCGCCGAAATTTTCGCCTACCAAGAGCCGGTAAGGCTGCCGCGCGCGCCGAAGTTTCTCGTCGGCATGATCGATGTGCGCGGCCACATGCTGCCGGTGGTTGATCTTCGCCTGCGCGCCGAAGTCGAAGCAGCCCACCAACCGCGCCACATCATGGCCATACGTTTAGGCGAAAGGTTCATCGGCGCCATCGTTGATGAGGTTTGTGAAGTGTATGAAGCCGAAGAGGAGGACATCGGCGACGTAGCCGTGCTCGGCGACAAGTTGAATTCGCAGTACGTGCGGCGCGCGCTGCGTTGGGGACGAAGGCTCGTGCCCGTGGTCGATGCGACCCGCTTGCTGACGACCGAGGAGGCTTTGCGGTTGCGCCGCTTGCGCCCCAACCCGCGTCGGCGTCGCGGCGAAAGAAGAGAAGCGGGCGAAAAGCCGCCATCCTGATTTAACATTCAGCGGGGCGGCTGCGGGGCTTGAAACTTTCGACGCTGCTCCGCGAAGCGGTACGCCTTCCCGATCAATCCTCGTCGTGCTCCTCGCCGTCGTAGTGCATCACGATCTTTTCACCATCGACCACTGTTTCGAGGTGGACCGGCCTCCCCCACAAAGTGTAGACGTGTTCCAAGACTTTGCGCGCGTAGTTCAGATCGAGTTCCGCGCCCTCGTACCTGTGCAGCAGATAGAGTTCGCGGTTGCGGTTGTAGTCGCCGTCGGCGACGACGATGTAGGGGAAACCGAAGTTGGTCATGTTGGCGACCAGTTGATCGCGCACGCGCTCCCAGCGCTTTTCGGTGACGCGCCACTCTTCATCATCGACCAATTCGTAAACGAACAGGTCCAACTCCTCGCACAACTCTTCGGTCAGATAGTTGCGCAAGAAGGAGACGTCGTTCTCCAACTCGCGCACCTCGAAGATCTTCTCGCGTCCTTGACCGGGACGTCGCCCAAACTCTTCCTGCTCCTCTTTGGTTGGGTTGTCCCACCGACGCTCGATATCCTCGAAGATCTTGTAACCGAGATAGTAGGGATTGAGCTGTCCCTTGTGCGGCGAGACGACGCTTGCATGAAGCTCGGCAAATTCGATCGACTCTTCGTCCGTCAAATCCAGCTCGCGCATGATGCGCGCATGCCAAAACGAGTTATGGTGGAGAAGACCATTAGCCACATAAGCGTGCGCCACGCCAACCGTGATGTCATAAACATCGGCACAACCATATTCGATGGCGATGATCTCATCCGCCTCATCTTCTTTCTCGAAACAACGATGGCTTTCGACGTATCGGCGCAACGCCTCTTGTTTCGGCGCGAGCTTGAAGCCGATCTCGTCGAGAAAGAGTTGGGCCGAACGCCCTGTGATGTCGAGATGCGCGCCGCCGTCCCGCTGCGGACGTTGAGTCGAAAGGATGCCGTAGTTGAGCAGAACGATCTGCACCGCGCGAATAAGCTCCTCGCTCGAAGATGAAAGCTCGATGCCCGATGGACCAACGCACGCGGCAGCGTCGAAACAACCGCGCAAGAATGCGGAGACGACCTGCTTGGGCGAGCGCAAGATGATATCCGGCACTCTTTTGCGCGGCGCTTCGTCCGAAAGATCGATTCCCAAGGCGGCGAGAAATCCCCAGAGTTCGCGCGAATAAACGACGATGCGCCAACGCCCGCCTCGTTCGGTCGCTTCCCAGCGCATAAACGCGCGCAGGCCAAAAAATTTTTCGATCCCCTCGGCAAGCTCGCGCGCGCATTCGGCATCGCCGCAGGTCAAACAGATCCCCGATTTCGTGCGATCGCCGTCGCCGACGAAGTATCCGAGCAACCACGCGAGGTCTTCATCTAAGACTTCGGGAGCGCGCAAAGCCGAGCGCGCTAGCGTTTCCCCACCGCCTCTCGCAGGTCCGTACGAAGCGACGCGAATCGCTGCATTGATCTGTGCCCCGTTCGAGGTTCGTCGTCCGCGCAGATGACGCAATACGGTCCACACGGGCGCGCCCGCAACCGCCGCGACCGCTTGAAGCGTCGCGTCCGGCTCCGCCCGAAAGTAGTCGATCCTCTGCCGCTCCGTGGGCCAAAGGTTCGCGCCCTTTTCGATGTGAACGCGGTCCCCGAGCTTCAAGTCTTCCAGATACGCCCATGCGCCATCGGCCAGAAGCACGCGATGTTTGCGCGCGCCTTCGATGGTGAGTCCGCGCCGAGTGCGAATGCGAACCGTCGGCGCTTGCCGCTCTTTATGAAACTCTTTGATCCTGAACGCTTGGTTCTTTCGGCCTGCGGCGACGCCGATCTTCTCGCCTGCCTCGTAGAGTTGATCGAATCGGATGAAGCCTTTCTCCGTCAGCAGCAGCGCGTCTGCGGTCAAGCATGCCCAACCCTCGTTCATGATCTTGGTCTGCATTTGCGGGACGAAATACTCCATCTCTTCGTGGATCATCGCCATGACGTCGCGCTGCCAATCTTCGAGGATGGGCGAATTCTTCATGATGTAATAGACCAGATCTTTTTCCGGCAGCCGCTCGCCGCGGGGCTTCTCCTCTTCGGCGTTGATTTCGCGCGGCCCGAGAAGATCATCGTAGCGACCCTCGACCTTTCTGGACGGGATGCGACGCTTCGCTACCCATTCCTCGTCTTCGCGCCGGATGAAGAAATCGGGATCGATGTGCTCCTCGATGGAAAGCACGGCATCGAGGAACTTTTCGACCGTTTTGCGACCATATTTGAACTCGTACTCGGCCATGCGCGCTGCATGGGTCGAAGCGGTTTCGACCATGCGGCGGTTGGTCTTCGAAAAGTAGACGTTGTTCTTGAAGAAGTCCGTGTGGCCGAGCACATGGGCCATGACGAGCTTGTTCTGAATGAGGCTGTTGGTCTCGAGCAAGAAACCGTATGACGGGTTGGTGTTGATGACGACCTCGTAGATCTTCGATAGACCGAAGTCATACATCGTCTTCATGCGCTGATACGCCTTGCCGAAGGTCCAATGCGAGTATCTTCCGGGCAGCGCATAAGAGCCGATCTCGTACATCACGGTCGCGGGCACGATCTCGAAATGGGTTGGAAACGGATCGAGACCGAACCGGATGGCAACGTCCCAAATCTGTTCGAGCGCTTTTTCGAGCTCTTTGATCTCACGGTCGTTCATATGGGTATTCTCCCCCCAAGTTCGATCAACTGCAAGGCGATCGGGAGCCTCGTTCTGACGCAAGAAGGCGTTTGGCCTTGCAAGAAATGGGACAGAACCAAAGATGCCAGCGACCAAAGAACGTACGAGGGACTCGCAAGGAGCAGCCCGCCATACCGCTGATCGCTCTTTGCGACTTCCAAGCGGCAAAAGAATGCGGGAGGGGCTCATGACGAGCAAGCCCTCCCGCAAAGAAGCGTCGCACGGTAAATCTTAGAAGAGGATTTTCGCTCGAAGCTGAATGACACGTCCTCCGAAGTCGCCGATGCTGTAGTTATTGAAGAACGGGCTGTTGACGTTGATGAAGGCCGTATTCGACGGGCTGACGCCGCTGATGGTTTCTATCCTCTGATTTAACAGGCCGCGTTGAAAGCCAGCCCACGATCGAACCGCCGGACCACGCTGATCGAGCCGGAATCATACTGCGAGTCGCCGACAGGCTCGAAAGGGGGCAGGTTGCAGAGGAACCCGAATCGAGCCAGTGGACGGACGCGGACATCTCAGCGCGATCGCAATTGCCCGAGCGTGGGAGGTTGGCCAGTTGCGCCGACGTCGGCTGATTTCGGCTGACTAAAGCGTTCAGATTCCCATTCGCTTGCTGGCTTTTCGTTTGTCAGCCACGACGCAGAGACAGCTAGATTTCCATCCCGCGCCGTCCGAAGAATTGCCGAAGCGCCGGATAGACGTCCTCTTTTTCGTCTATGCGCACGCCGATGAAATGCTCTTTGTTCTTCAGCCGGTCGTTGAAGATCGACAACAGCGCCCCGGACGAACGCCGGTAACCGGCAGCGCCTTCTTCGCCGATCTCGCCGTAACCGAACAGATTGCACGTTTCGATCAACTCATCGGCCAACCGCACGGCCTCTTCGTTGTCTGAATAGTAGTTGTCGCCATCGGAGAAGTGAAACGGGTAGATATTCCAATCGCGCGGGCTGTAACGCTCTTTGATGATGTCGAGCGCCAAACGGTAGGCCGAAGAGACCACTGTTCCGCCCGATTCGCCCTGCGTGAAGAATTGTTCTTCGGTCACCTCGCGCGCCTCCGTGTGATGCGAGATGAAGACGATATCGACATTGTCGTATTTCGTGCGCAGGAAGCGCACCATCCAGAAATAGAACGAACGCGCGATGTATTTCTTGAACTCACCCATGCTGTTGTGGCTCAAAATGCCATCAACGATGTAGTTGTGATGGCGCGCGACCTCGCAATCATAAACCTGCACTGGCTCCTCACAAAGTTCGATCTTCTTGACGCGCGACACAATGGCTCGATCGCCCATCGCATCTCGAACCGCCCGGAGCGCACCAACGGCGATTCCGGGATCGCGCGCAACCGTTTGTCGCTCAGCGAAAGGCCAGGCAAAAGCACTCATGCGCTGGTCACCGCACGTGCGCGTCGAACAGCGTAAAGGTGCGAATCGCTCCCACCAGTCAAACAGCACGAAAGACTCGCTTCGCGCAGCAACGCTTGCGTCGCTTCGGCGAGAGACCAGCCCCTCAAGCTTTTTGTCCTTCCCCGCGCGACCGGACCCGATCTGCTCGTAGAAGCCAATGGCGGCTTCATCGTAGCTGAAGGGCGTGTAGGAGAGGTCGTTTCCAATCGCAGCGATCGTCGGCTTCCCTCTCTTCGCCCTTCGCCTCCAAGCATCTGCGAGGAGAAGGGCGTCTCCTTCCACCAATTCATCGGTCCGTTTTTCGGTGATGCGGTCGCGCGGCTCGTCGTACACAAAGAAGACGTGGGCCGGAGTGGCGCGGAGCGTTGTGTCCTCCGTTTCGATGATGAACGTCCGCGCGACTCGTTTGGTGAACGTCTTCGTCACAACGGAAGCGACCTTTTCATGATTCCCCAGATCAATGCAGGCCACTTCATCTCCGACCTCGATTTCGCAGATATCTTTGCAGGAACCGTCGGCCATCTCGATCAGATGTCCGGCTGTAAGGCAGCCCGAGACGTCCATCATGGCGATGACGACGGCGTTTGACTCATAACGCTGTTCTTCCTCCCACGTCTTGAAACGCAAGTCCTCCTTCTTGACGTTGCCGAAGCGCGGCACGCCGCGCTCGCGCGCGTTGCGGCGGATGTTTTCAAGGATCATGCGCCGCTTGTCGAGATTGGCCATGACGCCCGTGCGACGGATCTCGGTAAAGCGCGTGGTCTTCGAAGGCACGGCGCGTTTGGCTTTGTCTTCGAGAAAGGGGAGTTGCAGGTCTTCGAAGATGAGCGCCGCGATCTCGTCGATGTCGACTTCCGCTTCGTAGTACTCGCTGCCGCCTTCGCCCCCGGCCTGTCCGCTCCCCGCTCCGGGGCCGCCCTGCCCTTCGCGGGCGATGACGTCGCCCACTTGCGTGTTGCCATCGCCCTGTCCGACGTGGCGACGTTTACGATGATCGAAGCGGAACTTGTACTCTTCAAGCGAGCGGATAGGCACTTTGACGGTCTTCTTCCCGTCGGAAAGGATGATCGCTTCGTTAGAGACGATCGAACCCAAGTTCTGGCGAATCGCCTCACGCACGCGCTCCTTGTGCCGCTCTTGATCGATGATGCCCTTGCGTTGTAGCGACCAGTCGTTGCGTTGAATCATCATAGCGTTTCACCGGTGGCCGAAAGTGATCCGCTCTTCAAAGCGCGAAGATGAGTCGAAGGATCGACCTAAGAGCTAAGCTTCAGCGATAAGGGTTCGATCTTCAAGGGATCGCTTCGCTCCACACTCGAACGCTCCGCCCATCGAACCCGCGCCGTCTCTTTCCCCGCTTGCGTCGCCCATCAAGAATCGCCCCCCTCGCTCCGCGCGAGGGGCTTTCTTTTCCGAAGAGTTTGATCGCAGCGCGCAGTCGAGCCGCCGTCGTTCGTCAACGCGACAGCAACGTGCCGACGTAGTTGAGCAGTTCGTTGGCGCAGACCGGGCAGTAGCCGTGCTCGCGAATGAGCCGGTCGATCACCTCGTTGATGCGCCGCAACTGATCGGGATCGGGCGTCTTGGTCGAAGTGGTGATCTTCACCACGTCCTTCAAGTCGGCGAAGATCTTCTTTTCGATCGCTTCCTTTAGGCGCTCGTGCGAAGCGTAGTCAAAGGCTTTGCCCTTGCGGGCGTAGGAAGAGATGCGAATCAAGATCTCCTGCCGGAAGGTGTTCTTCGCGTTTTCGGTGATTCCGATCTGCTCTTCGATGGAGCGCATCAATTGCTCATCGGGCTCCATCTCTTCTTCGGTGATCGGATCCTTGATCTTCTCTTTGTTGCAATAAGCCTCGACGTTGTCGAGGTAGTTGTTGCACAGGGTGCGCGCCATCTCCTCGAACGAGTAGACGAACGCGCGTTGCACTTCGACCTTGGCGATTTCGTCATACTCCTTGCGCGCCAAACTGATCAGATTCAGGTAACGCTCGCGCTGTTCGGACGTGATCCCGGTGTGCGTATCAAACCCATCCTTGATCGCGCGCAGCGCATCGATCGGCGTCAAGCAGGTGACGCCATCGCGCACCAACGCTGACGAGAGCCGATTGATGATGTAACGCGGGCTGATGCCATCCATGCCTTCACGCTCAGCCTCTTCCTTGAGTTCGCGCACGTCCTTCGACTTGTAGCCTTCGACCTCTTCGCCGTCGTAGAGCTTCATCTTCTTGACGAGATCGACGTTGGCGCGCTTCGGCTCCTCAAGGCGCGTCATGACGGCGAACATCGCCGCGACCTTCAGCGTGTAAGGAGCGATGTGGACGCTGCGAAGCGCTTCCGATTGTTTGAGCAGCTTGTCGTAGATGCGCTCTTCTTGCGACACGCGCAAGTTGTAGGGGACGCGCACCAAAATGATGCGGTCTTGCAACGCTTCGGACTTCCTGTTGCCCGTGAAAGCGATGTACTCGTTTTCGTTGGTGTGCGAGATGATCACTTCGTCGGCATAGATCATCGCAAAACGGCCAGTCTTGATCGATTGCTCTTGCGACAAGGTCAACAGGCTGTAAAGGAACTTCTCATCGCACTTGAGCATCTCGATGAATTCCATGATGCCGCGATTGGCGATGTTCAATTCGCCGTCGAAGCGATAAGCGCGCGGGTCGGACTCAACGCCCACTTCGCCGATGGTCGAAAGATCGATTGAGCCGGTAAGCTCCGTGATATCTTGGCTCTTCGGATCGGATGGAGCGAAAGTACCGATGCCGATGCGGTCCTTCTCCGAAAAGACGATGCGATGCACGCGCATGTCTTCATGCCGCCCATGATAAACGTGCTCAAGCATGTAACGACACTGCGGACACAGATCGCCTTCAATGTAGATGCCGTAGTGTTTTTCGATCTCGGGGCGCAACTCATGCGGGATCAAGTGGAGCGGCTCTTCGTGCATCGGGCAATCCTTGATTGCGTAAACGGCGCCTTGCTCGGTGCGCGTCCACTCTTCCAGCCCGCGCTTGAGCATGTTGACGATGGTCGATTTGCCGCCGCCGACAGGCCCCATCAACAGCAGGATGCGCTTTCGCACTTCAAGGCGCTGCGCGGCGGATTTGAAGTATTCGACGATCTTCTGGATCGACTCCTCGATGCCGAAAAGCTCCGAAGCGAAGAAGTTATAGCGTATGATTTCGTCGCGGGTTCCTTCGTGGATCTTCTCCACACCCGCCGCATGAATCATCTCGTTGATGCGCGCGTGCGATAATTGCGCGAGCTTCGGATTTTGCACGACCAGTTCGAAGTAGTCGCGAAACGTCCCTTCCCACCGCAGAGCTTCGCGCTCGCGTCGCAATTGCTCCAACCGTTCGCCGATGTCGAACCCCTTTTTTCTGTCTTGCTCTTGCATATCTCTTCTCTGCACTTGCCAACTTCGAGCTGCGACGTCCGTCGGATCGTTCGCCGAACCATCCGACGAACGGCTGATACACCTCAAACCTCGAAGCATGAAGCGGGATCATGTCCGCTTATGCCCCACCATCGATCTCGTTTTCAACGTTGAGCTTGGCCGACGGTGTGTTCGCTTCCAGCGGCGAGCGCAGCCGACGCGCTCTCGAACTGGCTTAAGTATAACACAGCCCACAGAAAGCTAAGTCAACTTTTCTTCTGCGCCGAACACTACGCGCGGACGCAGCTGCCCACCGAAACATTCGCCGACGGCTAACAACCGACCGTCGCCGCCATAAACGCGCACGAGTTGGACTCGCGCCTCGCTTGACATCGACCATCGCACGGCGGCACCGTGTGCGATGCGACGCGCTTGGCTTTCGGTTAGATGCACGGGAGGCAACCCGCGTAAGGCTGCTTCCACCGGCAAAAGAGCCTCGTGTGGGTCGGCAGCAGCTTCGAGCTCTTCGAGCGTTCGCGCGATCTCGATTCCGAAGTCTCCGGCTCGCGTTCGCTGCAAACGTCGAAGATGCGCGCCCGTGCCGAGCTTTGCTCCCAGATCTTCCGCTAGAACGCGCACATAGGTTCCAGCCGAGCAGCGCACGCGCACGCGCAAATCGCACGTTCCATCGTCGTTGCGCGCAAGCCACATGCCGTCGTCGGGGAGCGCTTCGAACTCGTGCACAACGACGCGCACAGCCAAACGCTCGACCTGCTCGCCGCGCCGCGCGAACTCGTAGAGGCGGCGTCCGCGGACCTTTTTCGCCGAATGCATGGGCGGCACCTGCTCGATCTCGCCGCGCAGGCTCTGCAGCGCAGCCTCGATCTCCGGCGCGGTCCACTCCGGGCAGATGACCTTTGGCTCGCGTGCCGCCCCAGTCAGATCTCCCGTCTCGGTCGCATACCCGAAACGGATAACAGCCTCGTACTCCTTTTCGGCCCCAGCAAGAAACTGCGCCAGCCGCGTCGCGCGCCCAACAAGCAGGACGAGCACTCCGGTAGCGAACGGATCGAGCGTTCCCGTATGACCGATTCGTCGCTCGCCGAGCAGGCGACGCGCACGCGCGACGACATCGTGCGAAGTCCAACCGGCAGGTTTGTCGATGACGAGGATTCCATCCATCGCAAGCCCCTTTTTCAACCCGAGACCGCGCGTAGCGTCGCACACATGAGATCACCCCGTTGGTAAAGATCGGCCAGCGCGATTCGACAAGCGGGAGGGAACGAAAGGACCGCCGACGCTCCGTCTAGTTCGAAACGCCCCCAAGTCCCGTCCGTTCGACGTGAGAAGCGCTCGACGCGCGGGCGATCTTGTGCAATCAGCAAGCAATCACGAGGAGACTCGATGGCGGCGTAACGGCGAAACTTTTCGCTTTGATCGGAAGTGGGAGGCGATATGACTTCGAAGATCGCGCTTGGATTCAAGCGCACGTCGCCGTGTTCGTCGTGCAGTCGGGGTTCGCCGCAAACCACAGCCGGATCATGATAAGCGAACAGATCTTGGTCGCCGGAGCGCACCTTCATGTTCGGCGAAAAACCACGACATCGTGTTTCTCTGAATTGCGCATGCAAGATGCCATGAAGATTGAAACAGATCGTGCTGCGCGCCGGGCTTTTGCTCGCCATCGCGTGGACGAAGCCGTTTAAGTATTCGTGCCTGATCTCGGAAAGACGTTCGAGCGGCCAATACCCTTCGAAGACCGGGAGCGCGAAAGGCAGAGCCATGACGTCACCTCCTATGCCGACATTGAAAATTATACTCCAGCCTGCTTTTCGCAACCGCATGCAAACGCCGCAAACAATGGAGTCGAAAGAGCTGCAAACATCAATCGAACGCAAAGGCGCGCGAGATCACGTAAACGACAGTTTAGGACGTTTGGCGATTTGCGCGTCGGCTCGCTTTGAAATTAAAGTTAAAACGCGATGCGGGAAGGACGTTCCAAAAAGATCGGCCCGACGGAGCGCGAACCAACGCGGGCGCGCCATTGGCGCGAAACAGAGCCGTCCGCCGAAAAGCCTGAGATGAACGACTCAGAGAATACTCGACGGCGCGATCGGCGGGGCCAGTCCTCCCCTTCGGCGCGCCACGAGCGCGTTGAGCCCCCTAGCAAAGCTTCTTCCGCAGAAGAACCGCCGCGCGAGCGAGTATTGAAACGCGCCATGCGGTTGCTCGCGGCGCGTCCGCGCTCCGAGCGCGAACTGCGCGAAAGGTTGCTCGAAAAGGAGCGGGCAAGCGCCGGCGTGATCGAGGAAGCGATCGAAAAGCTGCGCGAGTACGGATACGTGAGCGATGAGAAGTTTGCGCTCGGATACGCCTCCTATCGCGTCCAACAGAAGCCCATCGGCAAACGCCGCCTGTTGCGCGAACTGGCCGCGCACAAGCTCTCGGAGGAAGCGATGCGCGAAGCGGTCGAAGCGATCTTCACTGAACATTCAGAGGAAGAACTGCTCGATCGCGCGATCGAGAAGCGGCTCGCTAGAACCGGCCCGCCACGCTCGCGCGCCGATCTGAAGAGGCTTTACGATCATCTGTTGCGCGCTGGCTTCCCGCACGAAATCGTCATGAGCCGTTTGAAGGACCTCAAAGTAAACCAGCCGGAAGAGGAATGATTGAAACGGCGGACGGCGCATGCGCGAAGTGAGAAGCGACTTGAAAAACCAGTCGGAAGAGCGCGGATCGAAAAGCCGCCGAGATTCGACGCGCGCACAGCTTCGTTTTGTTTGCGCTCGCGTGTTAAACTGAGAAGTTTCAAATGGCGCGAACTCTTCGCCGTTTACCCGAAAGCAAGATGATGACCGGACACGAAATCAGAGAAACTTTCTTGCGCTTCTTCGAAGAACGCGGCCACGTGCGCGTGCCATCGAGTCCGCTTCTTCCGGCCAACGATCCGACGCTTCTTTTCGCCAACGCCGGCATGAACCAGTTCAAGGATGTCTTCACAGGCGTCGAGCGGCGTCCATACAAGCGCGCGACTTCGGCGCAAAAGTGCATCCGCGCTGGCGGCAAGCACAACGATCTCGATGATGTCGGCAAAACGGCGCGCCACCACACCTTCTTCGAGATGCTCGGCAACTTCTCGTTTGGCGACTATTTCAAGCGCGAAGCGATCGAGTACGCGCTCGATCTGCTCTTGAACGTCTACAAGCTCCCGCCCGAAAGGCTGTGGTTTACGGTCTATGAGACCGATGATGAGGCCGCTGCACTGTGGGCTGAAGCCGGAGTCGCGCCCGAGCGCATCTTGCGTTTCGGTGCCAAAGAGAACTTCTGGCAGATGGGCGATACCGGCCCGTGCGGCCCGTGCAGCGAGATCCATTACTACCAAGGGCCAGACCCGCACGACCCGACGAAGAACCGTGCCGAGTTGGTCAATGGCCCGGGCGATGAGACGATCGAGATATGGAACCTCGTCTTCATGCAGTACGATCGGAGCGCTGACGGGACGCTCACGCCGCTTCCGGCCCCTTCCGTAGATACGGGCGCGGGCTTGGAAAGATTGGCTGCCGTGCTTCAAGGCGTGCGCTCGAACTTCGATACGGACTTGCTTCGCCCGCTCGTCGATTTCGCCGCCGAATTGGCCGGGCGCGAATACGTCGCCGATTCGCACGAAGGCTTCGCCATGCGCGTCATCGCCGATCACGCGCGCGCAACTGCTTTCTCCATCGCCGATGGCATCTATCCGGGCAACGAAGGGCGAAATTACGTTCTGCGCAAGATCATGCGCCGCGCCATCTACCACGGGCGACACGCGCTCGGACTGGACCGGCTCTTCTTCCATCGTGTGACCGACAAAGTGGTCGAGATGATGCGCGGCCCGTATCCGGAACTAGAAGCAGCGCGCGCGCTCATCGAACGCATCGTCAAGAGCGAAGAGGAGCGTTTCGGCGCGACGCTCAGCACGGGGCTGCAGAAGCTCGAAGCGTTGCTCGCCACCGTGCCTCAAGGTGAGATGCCTGATTACAAAGAACTGGCGCGGCTCTACGACACCTTCGGCACGCCGCGCGATCTCATTCGCGTCTCGCTCGAAGAGCGCGGCATCTCGATCCCGGAAGACGAATTCAACTTGCGCTTCGAAGAAGCGTTGGGCGAACTCCAACGCGCAAGCGCGCGCAGTGCGCAAGCGCGCGCCAAGACGAAAGAGGTCTATGCGCGGCTTGCCGAACGCTTGGGGCGTACGGAGTTCACCGGCTACGAAGGGACGCGCCTGGCTGGAGCGCGCGTCGTCGCGCTCATCAAGGACGATGAAGAAGTGGACGAACTGCGGGCGGGGGACGAAGGCGAACTGGTCCTCGATCGCACGCCCTTTTATGCCGAGGCGGGCGGACAAGTCGGCGATACGGGCGTCATCGTCACAAGTGAGGCGGACGCGCGCGTGCTCGACACTCAAGCGCCAGTGAACGGCCTCACCGTGCATCGCGTTCGCATCGAACGAGGCGCGTTCAAAGCGGGCGACGAGGTGACCGCGCAAGTCGATGCGGAGCGGCGCGATGCCATTCGCCGCAACCACACGGCGACGCATCTGCTCCATGCAGCGCTGCGCGAGGTTTTGGGTGCGCACGTCAAACAGGCCGGTTCGCTCGTCGCGCCCAATCGCCTACGCTTCGACTTCACGCACTTTCAACCGCTCACTGCAGAAGAGATCGCCGAGATCGAACGTTTGGTCAACGAGCAGATCCTGCGCAACGTCGCCGTGCACACCGAGATCATGCCGCTTGCGGAGGCGTTGCGTTCAGGCGCGATGGCGCTCTTCGGCGAAAAGTATGGCGAGCGCGTGCGCGTGCTCACCGTTCCGGGCTTTTCAAAAGAGCTATGCGGCGGGACGCACGTGCGCGCCACAGGCGACATCGGGCCGTTCAAGATCGTGCGCGACGAAGCGATCGCCTCAGGTACACGGCGCGTCGAGGCGATCACCGGTACGGACGCTATCGCACGCTTCCAAGAAGATGAAGCGCTGGTCAACGCGCTCGCCAGTGAACTGCGCACAGCGCGCGAGCGTTTGCCCGAAACGGTGGAGAAACTTCAAGAAGAGCTGCGTCGCGCGCGACGCGAGATCGAAGAGCTTCGCGTCAAACTCGCCGCCGGAACAGTCTCCACATCGGCGCAAGACGGTGAGGTGCGCCAATGCGCCGGGATCAAGGTCCTCGTGCGCGAGGCGAGCGAACTAGACGCTTCGGGCTTGCGCCAGCTCTCCGACGCTTTGCTCGCGCAGCTCAAATCGGGCGTCGTCGTCTTAGGGCGTCGCGCCGAAGGCAAAGCCTCGATCATCGTGCGCACTTCCGCCGACTTGCGCTCGACGATCCCGGCAGGTCAAGTCATACGCGAACTGGCGCCCATCTTGGGCGGACGCGGCGGCGGACGGGCGGACATGGCCGAAGGCGGCGGCCCAGAACCAGAAAAGCTGCCCGAAGCGTTGCGGGCAAGTTACGACATTGTCGAGCGCATAGCGAGCTCGTCGAAAGCAGCATGATCGCGTCTTGGTGACCCCAACTCTCGTGAGCGAGGCTTCCCCATTCTACGGAGCGTCCTTGCGGATATGGGGATTGCTTCCAATATGCGTGCGAGATCGGCAATGCGAACGCTTGACATGAATCGAAAAGCGCCGATGGATTCTCCACCTTCCATCGGCGCCTTATTCATGTGAGCAGGGTATCCAACTTACCCACTGTCCTCAATATTTTCGTGGGCAGTTCTCAACTCCAGCATTAGCCAGCCTTCTGTTTTTCCGTCAGCGCAATCTTCATCTTCTCAAGCGTCTCGCGGTTAAGCGTGCCGGTAACGCGCAAGCCTTCGGCCTGCTGATACTTGCGCAGTGCCGCGCGCGTCGCCGGATCGAGCCTGCCGGTCACTTCGCCCGTATACAAACCGCGCTGCTTGAGGATCTCTTGCGCCTGTTTGACCTGCTCTTTGGTCGCACGGAAAGGAGCGCCGCGCCGTTTAGCTACGGCCTTCGATGCGGCTGCATTCTGGTTCTGAGTTTGGCCCGCCGTAGGCGCTGAAGCCGCCTGCGCCAACGCAATCACAGGTAAAACCAACGCTAATGCCAAAGCGATCGTAAGGCTCCTCATCTTTCCTTCCTCCCTTTTGAGTGAGGTTTGTGATGTTTTATGCTCCGCACGGCCCGCAGCCGTGGAGACTTCGGGAGCACTCCCGCAACCGCTTGCCTCACCAAGCTAGTCTCAGGGGCCCCACGGTTCGGTTCGAAATTTTATCATTCTCCAAAAACGACGTACAGGTCCAACGACAGCTTAAAACCTCGGAAAAAGAAGAACGCGAGAAAATCATCGGGCGAAAAGGAAACCTCGTCCTGAAAAAGCCCCTCTCCCCATAAATTTCTCCTTCGATCCATCTTCTCCGATTCGCCTTGCTCAATCCCTGACATTCTCTCGCTCAGGAAGCCCGCCCAAAAGATCGGATGATTGACTCCGATTCAACTCACTCGACCTTTAGCATCCTCCTGCGGTCGCCCAATAAGCGGCGTCTCAGTTTCTCTTGGTAACACTTAGCAATAACTCAAGCCGTGGTCGCCGCTTTGACTCTGGAGCGCCGAAAGCGGCGCGTCGCCGAGATTGGCCCCCTATGACCTACTCTAATTGCCGCCGCTCAAAGCCGCGCTTGCTTGTCAACCTTCGCCATTTTGTTAAAAATCGTTGTATTTAGTTGAACAGAAGATGAAGGTGTGTTAATATTCGCTGCACCTCGCCCTCGCCGGCGAGCTTTGGAAACGAACTGCTCTCGCTTGCTGCCTTTGTTATGAGGTCTTTCGCGCTTGTCTGGTGTTGGATTGCGTTGCTCTTCGGTTGCGCCGCAGCGCAAACGCCCGCTCGTTACTCTCTTGACAACATCGATCTCGGCAGTTTCCGATTGCGCGATGAAAGCGCAGAGGGGCTGCGCCGCTCAAGGTTGCTCAAGCCAGTGTTACACGCCGCCAATCGAGTCGCCTCGCTGCGAACACTCACTGGCGAGAAACTTCTTCACGCGCGTCCCAGCGGCGAAAGCAAAGAGCCTAGCCATTGGCTGCGCGGTTTTACTACGGGCAACGCCCAAATAGATGCCCTTTTGGTGGAAGCGGGTTTGCGTCACGGCGTTGATCCGATGCTGCTTTACGCTGTCATGCATCAGGAATCGGCTTTCCGACCGCGCGCCATCTCGCCCAAAGGGGCGCGCGGCTTGATGCAACTTATGCCCGGCACGGCGCAGCGATTCGGCGTGACCAACATCTTCGATCCGCGCCAGAACATCGAGGGCGGCACGCGCTACTTGCGATTCCTGCTCAACATCTTTGACGACGACGTCGCTTTAGCACTGGCCGGCTATAATGCCGGAGAGGGTGCCGTTCTGCGTTATGGCGGGCGCATTCCACCCTATCGCGAAACGCGCGAGTACGTTCGACGGATCACGGAGCGCTACAGGCTGATGTGCGATCCCGAGACCGCTCGACGAGCGAAAAGGGTCGGCAAAGCCGAGTTGGCGGCTATTGAGGCCGAACAACCGAAACCGGCCACCGTTTATGAACGGAGCGTCTTTGCGGTCAGATTGCCGGACGGAAAATTCCGGCTCGTGAGTCAATGAGATCACCTTCGATTAGATGAGAGGGTAGGTCGCGCGAAGGGCGGAAATCGCTTCCCGTCTGGGCTATGCGGGGCTAGGTAGCCCGTGTATAACGAAGCGCATAGCGAGGGACAGGCTGCATTCAGAGAAGCGAGGGCTTCGCGCAACAGAACCCACCGTCACCTGAATCACCCACCCGCTCACTTAATCTGAACGAAAGATCCATTCATCTTCAAGTCGTCGCTTGCTGAGAATTCTTCGGTCTAAATCTGCTCGTCGCCCTCA
>NZ_PSLQ01000061.1:21099-22215 GCF_040289685.1 Pyrinomonas sp. | reverse complement strand
TGCACGCGAATCTGATTGCCGGCCGCATCGTATTCCCAACCCGCACTGCTGATCCGATTCGATGTTTCATCGTAGCTCAATTGCGCGTGCCCATCGCGGGCCACCACCGCGCTGCGCGATGGCGCGCACTGCAACTGTCGCGGTGAATTGCTCAGCTCGAATGTGCTATCGGCGACGCGGGCGCTGATCGTATGCGCCTGCCGATCGCGTAAACTCTCCGGCAACGCATAACTCCAGCCATGCTGGCCATCACCGATTCCTGCCGATTGTAGATCGCTTCGATACTGATCCGCGACAACGCGCGCCAAAAAATTCCCATCAACGAAGAGGTCAACTTGGATCGGTGTCGTCGGTTGGCTGGCGTCCCATGCCCAACCCCACAATTGATTGCAATCCGCCCCATCAAAGTAACCGTTGTACTGGGGCGGTGGCGCCGAGACGTTGATCGCAGCGGCTGGGTCAGCCGCCTCTCTTCCGGTGAAGAGCGAAAATGGCGAGTCGTTCACCACGCGCCAAGGATTGAACTCTCCCAACGGGTCCAATCGCCAAGCCAACAACTCGGTCGGCAAAACGACCTTGGGATCCGGGCGCTGCCAACCGAAAGCACGCGCTCGTTCGCGCTGCGCGGTGGAAGGTTGATCGCCTGCTCCGGCCAGCCTCGCGACATCTGACGACGGCTCCTCGATCTGTCGGGCGAGCTGTCCGCCAACAGCGACGCTCGTCCGGTTCCCATAACGATCATAAGTGTACTGCTGCCACCATCTGTTGTCGCCGCTCGTCACGCGAACCAGACGCCCTAACGCATCATATTCGTAAGTCTTATCTTTGCTCCTGTCGAGATTGTTGATCACCCGCGTCAACTGCCCGGTTCGCCCCGCGCTCGTTCCCGGACGCAAATAGTCATAACTGAGATCGAGCAGGCGCACCGCCCCGCGCGTCACCTGCTGGTTCGTGAGCAGACCGGTCGCGGCATCGTAGTTGTAAGTTTCGATGACCTGATTCGCCCCGGTGCCAACTTGCAACGAGGTCGTCTGGCTCGCGGCATTGTACTGCAAGTTTGAAGCGTAATCCACCCCATGTAATCGGTCAATACATTCTGGACTGGGAACCACCTTC
>NZ_PSLQ01000061.1:13190-21089 GCF_040289685.1 Pyrinomonas sp. | reverse complement strand
CCCCCCCATCCACTTTGAGTCCGCGCAATCGGCTCGCCACGTCGTAGTCGTGGTGGACCACTTTGCGTAGCGCCGCGCCAAATCCATATTGCGCTGGGTATCGCACGTCCGTCACTCGGTCGAGTGTGTCGTAAATGTACTCGACATCAAACGGATGGTTGGGTCGTGTCGCTAAGACGACGCGCTTGCGACTTATTCTCCCTTCGGCATCGTACTCGTACTCTTCGGTGCTGACGCCCTCAGCCACAATGCGCTTGACGCGCGTCAGGTCGCCCGCCGTCACGTATTCGTAACGCACCGTAGCTGCAGGTTCGACTGGCTGCCCCGCTCCGCTCGTGTCATACGTGACCGATTGCAATCGGTTCAACGGATCGCCGTTGTAGTCAAAGACTATGCGCACGCCTCTGGCGTCAACGCGCCAGATCAGGTTTGAGCGGTCATCGTAAGCGAAGACTTCACCCCAGCTCCCGCCCCCGACATACCGTCCAGCATCATCCAACGTTGCCGATTGCTCGGCCAGTTTCTGGTGCGTTAGCCTTCCCAAAGAGTCGTAACGAAAGCGCCGCCGTTGAGCCCCTTGGATCGTCTCGATCAGATTGCCCAAAGGATCATAAATGTAGCGCGTCACTAACCCGCCGGTCCAGACCGATCCGTCGCCTTGCGGGTTTGGCTCGACCACTTCCACCAATCGCCCATCCGCATCCGTCCTCAGCCAGCGCTCGCGCCCCCACGCATCCACGTGCCGTTCAGTTTGTCCGGGTTCACCGCTCGCGACATCGGGCCGTTGAACTTCGTTGTAGAAGACTCGCGTTTGACTTCCGTCAGGCGCGCGCACCGATACGACACGCCCTAACGCATCGTACTGCGTTTCGTTCCACTGCGGTTGCTCCTGCCCGGCCCGATACGGGCGCGTTTGGCGTCGTATTCGTCCGAGCTCGTCGTATTGCGTTTCGACCACGTCCCATGCGCCACCTGTCGCAAGCGCCTCCTCGCGCTTGATCTGGCCCAGCCCATTCAATCGCCGCACGCTTTGACTGGCGAGCGTGCCATCAGCCGTGCGCGTCGTCTCGCCAACGACCATTGCTGTATCGTCATAGGCGTAAGAAGTGTAGGCGCCGCTCGATGCATAGCTCGTCTGTGGGCGCAACGTATTCGCATCGTAAATGGTCTGACTGGTCCGACCATCAGCATCCGTGGTCGCAAGGACCAAGCCGGTGTTAAAGTCGTAGACGGCACTCGTCGTCACCCGTGGACCGGAAGGATCCGCGGCACCGCGCGTCTGCGCTTGCGGATAGGCGTACTGCGTATCGACGGTGTAACTCCACGAGGTCTGCTCGCAACAACTGGTCGAAGCCGCAACCATGTTGCCTGCGATGTCATAACGCCGCGTCTCGGTGGTCGCACCGGCGAGATTCGCGGCGTCAGCGTATTTCTTGATCTGCGTGACGTTGCCGCGATAATCCGTCGCCGGATCATATTGCGGAAGCGTATTGCATACGTAGATCTGCTCGACATAACCATCGCAACGCGGATCCCAACCGACGCAACCTGGATTTTGGTAATCCGGATCGTTCGGATCATCCTGCCACAAACAGCTTTCCACAGGCGGCGCGTACGGGTTATGTGATGGCAGGTGTTGCACGACGCCGGGTGCGTCTTGAAGCGTCGCGCCATCGTACTCGTATTCGACGCGCGAAAGCCTCGTCGCACCATCGCCCCCGTAAGTCTCCACAATCCGCACGAGATTGAAGATGTGGCGGTTAGTGTAATTCGTACTGTTCTCATAAGCGGTGCGCGTCACGCGCCGCATGTTCGTCCCGCCGTAATCATACTCGCGTGTCTCCGTAACCTGGTTGTAAACGGGTCCGTAACTGAGCTCCGTAGCCGTCACTTGCCCGCGCTCATCCGTGATCTCGGTCCGCACGGGACGCGGCGAATCATACGTTCCCTGCTCCCATGTGACCGTGCTGCGAGCCAATAGACTACCTTGTGAGTCGCGCAGTTCGTCCCGGTAAATTAAACCGTCGTTGTATTGATTGGGCGCGTTGAACGAATATTGAATGCTCTTTGTCCCGTCAGGACGTGTGATCTCCACTCGTCGCGGAGAAGCGTTTTGATAGATGGCGTACTGCGTGACGGCTGGTTCAGCGTCCATGCCAGCCCAGGTTTCGGTTAAAGTCGTGTAGGTCGGAGCATCCGTCAAACTATAATCAGGTCCGAGCGGATAGTTGTAGACCTGACGGCGCGTCATCTGCCCAGTGCCGATCATCCCCTGTTCGGTCAAAGACGAAGCGTCGAAGCTCATCGCTCGCTGTTCTTCGACCTTCGCCAGCATCCCGTAAGACGAGTATGAATCCGGATCGCCAAACCAGTAACCCGTTCCGGTCGCAGGATAGTAAACGGCATCAACCACCCACACCAAGGGGTTGCGCGCACGCACCGTAAGCCCGGCAAAGCCATAGTTCAGCGCGAGCTGCCGATAGTGCAAGCGAACGAGCGTGCGCGCCGCTCCGTTTAGTCCCGGTCCAGTGATTGCCGTCAACAACCCGTTCTCGTCGTAATGAAATTCGACGGCGCGTCCCAAGGAGTCGGTGATGTATTGAATTCGCGGCCCTTGATTACCGACATAAGCGATCCTGATGTAGTTGCCGTTGACATCCGCGATTTGCGTCGGATAGACGCAACCGTCTCCAGCGGCCCCATAGCGAATCAAGGTCCCATTTGGCAATCGCGCTTCCGCCATCGAGATCACACCGTTGTAGCTCCAACTCCAGTAATCGATCAGGCTGCCATCGGTTGTATGCCCATTGAAGTAGTAGTAACCAGAGCCGTAGTTGGCTAACGCGCCCGTGAAAGCGCGACGCGTCCCATCTGGTTCGATGATCATACTGCCACCTGCGCCCATCCCGACGATCTTGCCGAAGCCTAAAGACCAGCCTGGCGCAGGCCATCCACGATCGGCATCGAAGTCAATCTCTGAGCCAGCTTTGGTCCATACGCGCGAGTTGTAAGCGAGCACCAAGTTCAACGAAAGTCCGCGTCCGGGCAAACTGATCACTGGCGCTGCGAGCTGAAAGTTGCCGCTACCCGCTCCATCATCCTGTGGGTAGCCGGGTGGATCGCCGACGCGATTGGCGGGATCGTCCGCCGCCCAGTAATTGCCTTCATCCCACCTCGAATCATCGATCGGACGAGCGAGCGCGTTGCGCTCCACCGAGCGCAAAGAAGCGGAGATCAAACGTACCCGCCCGTTTCCGGTCCCGCTGCCAACCCGTGCGTTCTTTCCGAAGCTCGCGGTTCTTCCGCTCAAGCTCCGGGGCAGATCGCGCGTAGAGACGCGATGCGTCTCTACGGCCCGTCGCCGCGCTGGTGTGCGCGCTCGCTCTCTGCTCGCCCGCTCGCCATCGGTGACCTCAATCTCCGCCGCTGCGCTTAACACTACCTGTTGCGGCTCGCACGAGATATCGCCCCGCGACGCGAGCTTCGAAAAGACCGTCAGCTCCGACCAACACAGACCTGCTGCGATCCAAATCCTCACCCGTCCATCTGACTCGAACGCCACCGATGGGCCTCCCATCCCGGTCTCGCGCGATGGCGATCAAGCGCACATCTTCTCCCACCCTCAATCTGATGGCGCGCGGCGCGATCTCGACCTGCGCAACGCGCCGGTCACGCTCCCCCTGCTTTTCGACTCGCGGCCCAGATGGTGCCTGCCGCCCCTGTTGTGCGAGGAAAGCCCTAAACCCAAAGGCCAAATCCGCTCCGAAAACTTGCGCCTCCCAAAAGATCACGCGCGCCCCGACCGGTCCCGGCAAAAGCAACACGATGACCATCGTCGCAGCCAGCGTTCGTTTCGCTCGCGCAAGCGGCGCGCCAATCGCGATATGGCGACCGCGAGTTGCGCCATTTGAACTCTTCTTCGAACCGATCCGACCGATGATCGCTCTCAAGCGGGGAGAGCGTGGCGTATCTGCAAGGCGAGGCATATTCTCGTCTCCTCAAAGCTCTCCGCCCCGAAATCGTCGCGATGTTGCTGAACGGGCGAGCTTCATCCATCGCGCATAAGCAACGGATGGCCCTATTTCACCAACATAGCGAGGGCGCTGAAACGCAGCTTTTTACGACCTTTGCTCTCTATTTCGCTTCGCAGCAAATCTCCACGAGGTGGAGTGAGACGCATCAGGTCTTCCGACGCTCCCTTTTGACTATGGCTCCGAGCACCAGCACGTGATGGCTGAAAAGTGCGGAGGCTAGGGCAACCGACGCGCGACTGCAAACCGGATCATCTGCAGCCAGAGCCAGCATGTTTTGAACAACGCTGGCTCATCTACCGACATTGAGGACGCACGATGAGTGGCACAGCTCGCTTAAGCGAGTCAAGACTTTTTGGAAGAAAGAAGCGGCGACGACCTGTTAGCTGCTCGAACTCTTTCGCTCTGCTTTCGCGCGATCCCTCCGTGAGCTTCGACCGAAGCGCTTCTCCAGGAGAAGAACGCCGCTATTTGCTTTTGCGCAGCAAGCCCAGATTTTTTCACGAGGCCCTCCATAGGAAATGCGTGACCGAAGCAGCCGCGCGAAACAACGCAAGAAGCTCTGACTTATTCGTAAGATAATTCATCTTTCCCCGAGATCGAGACCTAAAATGTTGACCGTCCGGCTAGTGAGATCTTCCCATCAGCGTTCTCGAAATCATACTGCAAAAGCACGGCCATTCCTCCCAGCGATAGGCTCGCTATGCTAGCTTTCACGTCTCCCTTGACACACCTTCTTTTGTACACTTCGGCGCGATTCAAGCTCTCGCCGAGGAGGACTTCGAAACGATGAAAGGCGGATTTATCGCTCACCTTGCCGAGCGGGAGTTTGAAGAGATTATGCGCTAGCTTCAGCGGGAAGGGCGAGAGCGCGATCTCGACCCGGAACTTTTTCTGCGAAAGATCCTGCTCGCAAAACTCCCTTTTGCGAAAAGCGATCTGAGCACCCTACTTGAGCGGACCTTCATTGTGCGGGACATCGATTTCAAGCGGAAGGTGCCGGCCGATCAGCAAACATCCTTCGCAACCATCATGAGCTTCTACTCGATCAAAGCGTATGATGCGAAATCAGGCAAGACTATTTACGATTCAGGAGTCTTCCTCTCTCCATCGTTCGAAGCTAACGAACGGGATTCGACGGTCCCGTGGTCGCCCCTCTATCTCAACTTTTACGTCTCCGAAAGCGGCGAATTATCGCTTGAACCGTACGGATGAGCTGCACCGCTCCCTATTTCACTCTCGAATCCGCGCGAGACTTCTCTGATGATAAGCTTAAGAAAACTTGATGAAACGCCCTGCATCTTCGGTTACAATCTCGACAGCGTTCACCTTAAGATCTTTCAAGACCCGATCGGGAAGGAGGAGCGTGAAGCTTGCGTAAAGTTCTTTCCATCTTGCTGTGGGCCACCATCTCCGCGCTCGGCGCGCTCGCTTTCGCCATCCTAGCCCTCAACAACGGCGAGACGATCAGCGCCGCTTGGCTCATCATCGCGGCAGTGGCGACCTATGCGGTCGCTTATCGTTTTTACAGCAAGTTCATCGCCAATAGAGCGCTCGGCGTTGACGATCGGCGCGCGACTCCCGCCGAGCTACATAACGATGGCAAAGATTTCGTCCCGACGAACAAATGGGTGCTGCTCGGCCATCATTTTGCCGCGATCGCTGGAGCTGGACCGCTTGTTGGCCCGATCCTCGCGGCGCAGATGGGCTATCTTCCCGGCACGCTCTGGATCATCATCGGCGTCGTTCTCGGCGGCGCCGTTCAAGATTTCGTCATCCTCTTCCTTTCGATGCGCCGCGATGGACGCTCTTTGGGACAGATAGTCCGCGATGAGATCGGCCCGGCGAGCGGACTGCTCGCTCTGATCGGCATCCCGGCGATCATGGTCATCTTGATCGCCGTGCTTGCGCTCGTCGTCGTCAACGCGCTGCGCGGCTCTCCGTGGGGGACTTTCACCATTGCGATGACCATTCCGATCGCGCTGCTGATGGGCGTCTATATGCGCCACTTGCGCCCGGGTCGAGTGCTGGAAGGATCGCTCATCGGATTCGCCCTGCTGCTGTTTTCCCTCTGGCTGGGCCAGCGCGTCGCGGAACATCCGTACTGGGCTAGTCTCTTCACGCTGAGCGGGACGACGCTCGCTCAGTTGATGATCCTCTACGGGTTTACGGCTTCAATCCTTCCCGTCTGGCTGCTGCTCGCGCCGCGTGACTATCTCAGCTCCTTCCTCAAGGTCGGCACGGTCCTTCTGCTGGCGATCGGGATTCTGGTCGTCCTGCCGCCAATTCACATGCCCAAGCTGACGCGCTTCGTCGACGGGACCGGACCGGTTTTCAAAGGCGATCTCTTCCCCTTCCTTTTCATCACGATCGCCTGTGGGGCGATCTCCGGGTTTCACTCGCTGATCGCTTCGGGAACGACGCCAAAGATGATTCAGCGCGAATCCCAGGCGCGCATGATAGGCTACGGCGCTATGTTGATGGAGTCTTTCGTCGCCGTGATGGCGATGGTCGCCGCCGCCTCGCTCACCCCCGGCATCTACTTTGCGATGAACTCGCCCGCCGCCGCCATCGGAACCGACGCGGCGACGGCTGCCGCGAAGATCAGTCAATGGGGCTTCGCCATAGATGCGCAAACGATCACCCAATGGGCTAAGGATGTGGGCGAGCAGACCATCTTGTCGCGCACGGGCGGCGCGCCAACGCTCGCCGTCGGCATAGCCGACACCTTCTCAAAGTTCATGGGCGGCTTCAAAGCCTTCTGGTACCATTTCGCCATCCTCTTCGAGGCCGTTTTCATCCTGACGACGATCGACGCCGGAACGCGCGTCGGGCGCTTCATGCTGCAGGATCTGCTGGGCAACATCTGGAGACCTCTTGGACGCACGGAATCCTTCGGCGCCAACGCACTGGCCAGCGCCATCATCGCTGCAACGTGGGGCTACTTCCTATACCAAGGCGTGACCGATCCTTTGGGCGGGATCAACACGCTGTGGCCGCTTTTCGGCATCGCCAATCAGATGCTCGCCGGCATCGCGCTCAGCGCTGCAACCGTCGTTCTCGTTAAAATGGGGCGCGCGCGATACAGTTGGGTAACGGCCGTGCCGCTTGCATGGCTTTTGGCCGTCACTCTAACGGCTGGGTGGCAAAAGCTCTTCTCCGCGGATCCAACTATCGGCTTTCTCGCTCATGCCCGATTGGTTGCCGATGGCATCGCCAGCGACCATTTGATCGCTCCGGCGAAATCGTTAGCCGATATGGAGAAGATGCTCTTCAACGATCGCGTGGACGCTTTGATGACGGCGACCTTGATCTTGGTGATCGTCGGCGTCTTTCTCGACGCCGTGCGCATCTGCTATCAGGTGCTCGTCGTGAAACGCAAGCCGGAGTTGAAAGAAGCGCCTTTCGTTTTGTCCTCAAACTTTCAGAGTTAGAACCGCTTCCAGGAGGATGACGATGAAAAGATTCCTTCATCGATTGAGCGCCACCATAAAGACGATCCTCGGTCTGCCGAACTACGAGGCCTATCTCGCGTGGCACTCAGCGCGCTGCCCCGGAAAAACCCCGCTTTCGCGGCGAGAGTTCTACGATCAATGCCTGCAAGCTCGCTACGATCGGGGCGCAGCCAGACGTTGCTGTTAGAACGCTGCCCCGATCGCTCTTCCGAGAGCTCTCTGCCTCTAAAGTCGATCATCCTACGGCGCGCGGCCAACCCCTGATGCCGGGGGAGGATGACCGGGAAGAAGCCGCTCTCGAAAGGGCGGCGAGCCCGCGCTGAGACGACCCTTTAAGGCCGCTCTCTTCCCTAACTGATCTGGTCCAGCTAATGCGCTGCATAGAAGTCTCTTATTATGCATCCGCGGTCGAA
>NZ_PSLQ01000061.1:0-13090 GCF_040289685.1 Pyrinomonas sp. | reverse complement strand
TATTATGCATCCGCGGTCGAAAGAATCTCCTGCTGTTGCCTCCGTTGAGCGACGTTACACTTGCATCCCGCATGCAACGTTGACTTCTCGCGGTAGTTCCGGCCATCATGCGTTGCGTTCTTTTGATCAACCAAGTGCCTTTCTCAGTCGATATGAAGCTTAGGAACCCGTATGGCCGCTTTGTCCAGATGCGACCCGCACTGCGGGTCGTAGCATATGGGCTCGGCGTCATCCTCTGCGTCGCCGTGGTCGCGATCAAACTCTTCGGCGCAGCAGCGCCGTCCTTTACGCTCGAACAGATCCGTAGCTATCCGTACCCAAGCGAACTGACGGCGGCAGCCAAGAGCGCACGCATCGCTTGGACGTTCAACGAACAGGGAAAGCGCAACGTCTGGGTTGCGCAAGCGCCCGACTGGCGCGCGCGCCGGTTGACCGATTACGATGCCGACGACGGACAGGAGATTTCGAGTTTGGCGCTTTCAGCTGATGGTCAGTGGGTCGTCTATGTGCGCGGCGGCGATCACGGCTCCAACTGGGACGACTCGCTGCCGGTCAATCCGACCTCGAATCCGACGCCCCCACGCGTCGCCATTTGGAGCGTGCCGTTTGCGGGCGGAGAGCCGAGGCTTTTGGCCGAAGGGGATGAACCGGTGATCTCGCCGCGCGGCGAAAGGGTCGCGTTCGTGCGCGACCGCTCCATCTGGAGCGTGCCCATTGACGGTTCGGCTCCGGCTCAAAAGCTTTTTGTGGCGCGCGGCGACAACGGTTCGCCCGTCTGGTCGCCCGATGGAAGTCGCCTCGCCTTCGTCTCCGATCGCGGCGACCACTCCTTCATCGGTATCTACGCCGACGAGCGGACGCCCATCCTCTGGCTCGCGCCTTCGACCTCGCGCGATACGCATCCGCGTTGGTCGCCCGATGGTCGGCGGTTGGCTTTCGTCCGCCGACCCGGCACGGGCGGACCGCCTGAACCGATCCTCGAACAACGCCCCGCTCCATGGGCGCTCTGGACGGCTGATGCGTTCACGGGACAGGCGCACCAGCTCTGGACCAGTCCGAACACCTCGCGCGGCTCGTTTCCAACTACGCATGGCGGACCGAACCTGCATTGGGCTGCCGACGGACGCATCATCTTTCTTTCATACATGGATGGCTGGCCGCATCTTTATTCGATCCCGGAGAAAGGCGGCGAACCATTGCTTCTTACGCCGGGTCGCTACATGGCCGAGCACATCTCGATCTCGCCCGACCGACGTTTCCTCGTCTTTGCCGCCAACGCTGGCGCCGATCCAGATGACATCGACCGTCGTCACATCGTCCGCGTCCCCGTTGACCGCGCCGCCCCCGAAGTGCTAACGCCCGGAAGCGGACTCGAGTGGTCGCCCGTAGTGACCGGTGACATGCAAACCATCGCTTTTTTGAGCGCGACGGCGCAACGCCCGCCGCTTCCAACCGTGATGCCATTCAGCAGTGGCCCGACGCGGTTGCTCGCCGAAGATCGCCTTCCCGCAGATTTTCCCACCGAACAACTCGTCGTTCCGAAGAAGGTCGTCTATCGCGCGCCCGATGGGTTGGCGATTCACGCGCAGCTCTTCATGAAAGAGGATGCGCGCCGCCGCAAACGCCCGGCGATCGTTTACATACACGGTGGTCCGCCGCGTCAGATGCTTTTGGGTTGGCACTATTCGGACTACTACGCCAATGCCTATGCGCTCAATCAGTACTTGGCAAGTCGCGGTTACATCGTCCTGTCAATCAACTACCGGTTGGGGATAGGCTACGGTTACGAGTTTCAGCACCCGCCTCGCGCCGGTTCGCGCGGTGCCGCTGAGTACCAAGACGTTCGCGCGGCGGGCGAGTTCTTGCGCTCCTTGCCCGAAGTCGATCCGCAACGGATCGGCATCTACGGCGGAAGCTACGGCGGGTATTTGACGGCGCTGGCGCTGGCGCGCGACTCCGGGCTGTTTGCCGCTGGCGTCGATATTCACGGCGTCCATAACTGGACCAGCGAACGAGCGCGCCCGTTGCTTGAACCGCGCGTCGAGCGCGCGCCCGACTTGGAAGAAGCGCTCAAAGCGGCGTGGACATCTTCGCCCATCTCATCGATCGCGACGTGGCGTTCGCCCGTGCTCTTGATCCACGGCGACGACGATCGCAACGTCCGCTTCAGTCAAACGGTGGACCTCGTTCGCCGCTTGCAGCAAGCCGGCGTCCCGTACGAAGAGTTGGTGATCCCGGACGATACACACCACTTCATGCGCCACGCCAACTGGCTCAAAGTCAACGGCGCCACGGTCGACTTCTTCGACCGGCGCTTGGGCGCAAGGTGATCTTCACGCGCGAACCGATGGCCTCCCCGGCAAAGCGCTGTGTCCCGCCGCGACCTTCACGAACGAATCGGCCAGCGAAAGCTGGATCTGCCCCGAAGGTTGAGTCCTCAGCCTACGCACGTAGGCTGAGCGACCTTCGGCCTCGTTCATTGCAGGCTTCCGGCTTTGCGGCCCGTGAAGCGGATGACCTCTTCAGGGATCGCTGTTCTCGAGGAACTCAAGACTTAAAGTCGTGTGGATTGTCAGTTCAACCGACTACGTTTAAGACACGTGTTCGCTTGAGGACGCCGCCCTTGATGCCGATTTTTCAACCGATGATGTCCTCTATCTCCTCTATGGGGACCGCTCCCCTGTCCGCGATCATATCGCTGATGAGCGCAGGAGTCGCCGTATCGAAACCGACGACGTCGAACATGCCGGGATCGTTTGGGTCGGCGATCGAAAAGCCGTTGGAGACCATTCCGACGACGATCAACTTGGCCGGGATGCCGAATTTATCCCGATACCGCTGAAGCGCCTCGGCCGGATGCACATCGCCGTACCACGTCTCCGAATCGGTGTAGATGATGAAAGCGTCGGCGCGCACGCCCTTTTTGATCGCCCAAAGCATGGGCAAGGCACAGTCCGTGGCGCCCATTGGGAGGTCCGAGAGTTGGAGGACCGTTTCGAGCCTCATGTCCGGTGAAATGTGCACGGGCACAAGCTTGTGCGAAAAGGCCATGATCCTCCATTGCGGCTCGGTCGCGGCGGTGACGAGCGCGCAAGCCGCCGAAGCGACGCGCGGCGTCAAACCGGGAACGCCGCCGATACGTCCACAAGACATCGACCCGGAAACGTCGAGAGCCAGCACGAGGCGGCGCCCTGTCGGCTCCACCGCATCGAAAGCTGAGTAGAAAGCCGAATCGAGCGCATCGATTATGGAGCCGACCGGCCTCCAGACGTGTCGTCCGCGCCGCCCGTGTCCTGCGCGGTAGGTCAAAAGCGCCGCTAGGATCTTGACCGGATGGAGGCGCGCGCGCCGCACGAGCGCGCGGTCGGCCAGTCGTGCCTCGACAAAGCGAGTCGCATCGCTCCCCGAAGCGATCAAACCGATGCGCGTCATGGTCGCGAGATTACGCAGCATGGCTTCCATCGGCATGTGAGGCAACAGCGCCGCCCACGTGCGCGCCTCACGCAGCCATTCGGTCGGCACGGTTTCGCGCGGCAATTTGTACTCTTCGATCAGGCGTGCGACCTCTTCGACCGTGGTCGCTCGTTGCACGCGCTCCAACGCCCATACGCGGCGCAAAACGGCGTCTGGATGAGGCTCCTGGCCGACACCGGGCCAGCCGCGAACGGCCCAATAGAGAAGATCGCCCGTAACGCCTTGTGCGCGCGCGTGACACAAACGCAGCACATCGCGATGCGTCCACCCATCGCGCTGTCGGTACTTGATCAGCTGCAGCGCGAGATTCGCCGGGTCCTGTGCGGTGTACCAACGAGCGACGCCGCGCCGCGCGAGCCGTCCCCAACCGCGCAGCGCATCGAGGTAAGCGACGAAATGGAAGAGGTGCGTCCCCGTGCGCGCCACCTGCGGCAGCGCGTCGAAAGCGGCGCGCCGAGTTTCGAGGTCGCCTGCCGTAGCGGCAATGGCAAGCGCAAGCAGCGCCGGATCGTTTTTCGGGGCGCGACCTGCACGGCTGATCTCGACAATGCGTCGCACAACCCGCCGCCCATCTTGCTTGACGCACACATGCACGGCGGAGACCGATTCTTGCGTCAACTGCCGCTCGGTCGCGTAATAACTGCCCTTCTCGCTTCCTAAAATCAGAAAACGATCGAGCTTCACCCAGTCATCGACGGCCCAAACGTAGCCGCCAGCCGAATTCCGACTCTGTCCGGGAAGCGGCTCGCGCTGCGTCTTGTTGCGATTGATGAGGTTTCGAAGGTAACGCGCCATGAACCCGCTAGCCCCAACGCTTTGCTAAAACGGAGCGATCCGAGCGATGCTCGTATCGTCCGAAAGGATATCAGTTTGAAAGCTTCATCGGATCGGGGCCGGCGGGATTTGAACCCGCTACCGCTCGTGTCTGAATGGATAACCATCGAACGGCGGCCCGTTGGTTTCAGGCGAATCTTTAAGTTCGACGGCTGAGCGTCGGCCCCGATAACGGACAGACTATAACATTTTCCGGCCACGCTGTCAAAGCTTTTCGCTCAGAGCGCAATCTCCCTTCTTGATTCGGCCAATCCGCTGCCTTATGCCGATAGGCGCATTACAAGCCGAAGCGCAGCGCCATCGTCGAATGGTCTTATTCGACCCGATGCTGAACCGCGGTTCGTCGGCGAAACCTTCGGCGGAAGATGAGAATAAGGGATGAACTCAACGACGTGCGGTTGTGAGCAGCCGTGCGCGCGGAGTCGTAATTACAGTCTTCGGGGATGGATTCAACAGCGTGCGATTGTGAGCCATCGAGCGCTCGCATGTGAAGAGCAACTCGTCGCCATGGGCGAACCGGTCCGGCCATCGCACCATAAGTTGTGGGGATGACCATACGTGATGCTTAGCTGCGCGCGTTCAAAGCGTTTGCGAGCGGAAACGCTTTCGTCCGAAAGGAGGCTGCTCGATTCCAGTTCGAACTCGCTCGACGTGACAGAGGTTCGCTGCAAGAGATCGTTCTCGACAGAAACGCAAAAGATGCGCGGCCATCACAGCGGCGCGCGCGATCGAACGCGCCGCGAAACGACTGCGAGCGCGGCCATCGCGATTTGCGATCCGACGGGGGCAGCGTGACTCAATGGGGGGCGCCGAGCGATCTTCGCGGTGAGCGGTAGCCGAGCTGCTGCGACAGCTTGCGCGCTGCCTCTTTGACCAATGTCGCCGTACGCGGCAGGCGCCGCAGATCGTTTTGCGTCGTTGTCCCCGTCACGCCGATGCTGGCGACCACGCAGCCAGCAGCATCGAAGACCGGCGCCGCAACGCACCGCACGCCGAGGCTGTTCTCTTCATCATCGATGGCGAAGCCGTGCTCGCGCACGCGCGCCAGTTCGTGCATGAACTCCGCGCAACTCGCGATCGTCTTAGGCGTCTGCTTCCTCAAGCCGCGCTCCTTGATCAACGCTTTGACCGTCGCCTCATCGAGATAGGCGACCAGAGCTTTGCCAACGCTGGTCGAATGGACCGGCAAGCGTCGTCCGATCCATGTGTTCATGCGCACGAAGCCGGGTGCTTCGATCTTCTCGATGTAGACAGCCTCGCCCTGATCGAGCACGGCCAAGTGCGCTGTGAGTCCGCTCTGTTCAACGAGCTCGCGCAAAGTCGGGCGCGCAAGCTCACGTATGTCGAGGTCGGCCAGCAGGTGGCGCGTGATGTTGAGTATCTTGAGGCTCAATTGATACCGGCGCGTGGTCGCCTGCCGTTTGAGGTAGCCGCGCTGTTCGAGCGTGTGCAAGATGTAACTGGCGGAGCTTTTGGGGATGCCGAGACGCCGACTCACCTCGGAGGTGGTCATGCCGCGCTCGCGTTCAGCGATGGCTTCCAAGATGTCGAAAGCCCGCGTGATGGCGGTCGAAACGGCGCTCATCCTCTCTCTCCGCCGGAGATTATTGATCGCCGCGCGCGCGCTGTCAAAAGGCGCGCGAAGATAAAGCGCACTTTGTCCAGCATAACGAATTTTTGTTCAATATATTGAACAAAACGGCGCATCGCCGTTGACGGCGGCCAGACGCTTTGCGTAACATCGCTCCATTCTCGCTGTTCATTATTTTGAACAATGGTTCATGATGGTGAATCAAAGCGAGGTTGAATCTCAATTAGCGAGGAGGACTCATCTGATGCAAAACGGCTTCATCTCCGCAGAAGAGATCGAACGGCAGTGGCAGCAAGACGCGCGCTGGCAAGGCATCGCGCGTCCGTACAGCGCGCAAGACGTCGCGCGTTTACGCGGGTCGCTTCAGGTCGCTTACACCTTGGCCGAGCGGGGCGCGCGTCGGTTGTGGGAGATGCTTCATCGCGAGCCTTATGTCGCGGCCCTCGGCGCGCTGACGGGCAATCAAGCCGTGCAACAGGTTCAAGCCGGACTCAAAGCGATCTACGTCAGCGGCTGGCAAGTGGCCGCCGATGTCAACGATGCCTTGCAAACTTATCCGGATCAGAGTCTCTATCCGGTCGGCAGCGTTCCGCATCTCGTCCAGCGCATTAATCGCGCGTTGCAGCGCATGGACCAGATCGAGTGGTACGAAGGCAAGCGTGATCGGGACTGGTTCGTGCCGATCGTCGCCGATGCCGAGGCGGGTTTCGGCGGCAACCTCAACGCTTTCGAATTGATGAAGGCGATGATTGAAGCCGGAGCCGCCGCCGTTCATTTCGAAGATCAGCTCTCGGCGGCTAAAAAGTGCGGCCATCTTGGCGGCAAGGTGCTGGTGCCGACCGGCGAGTTCATTCAAAAGCTCATCGCCGCACGCTTGGCTGCTGATCTCCTCGGCGTGCCGACCGTGTTGATTGCGCGCACCGACGCCAATTCGGCGACCCTCCTGACAAGCGATATCGACGAGCGCGACCGACCATTCTTGACCGGCGAACGGACGGCGGAAGGGTTCTTCCGCGTCCGTCACGGACTGGAGCAGGCCATCGCGCGCGCCATCGCTTACGCGCCCTATGCCGACATGCTTTGGTGCGAGACCTCGTCGCCGGATCTGGAGGAAGCTGCCGCCTTCGCCGAAGCCGTGCACGCCCGCTATCCGGGCAAGCTCCTCGCCTACAACTGTTCACCGTCGTTCAACTGGAAACGGAAGCTGAACGAGCAACAGATCGCCGACTTTCAGCGCGAACTGGGTCGTCTCGGCTACAAGTTCCAGTTCATCACGCTTGCCGGCTTCCACGCGCTCAACTTGAGCATGTTCGAACTGGCGCGCGAATACGCCGCCAGCGGCATGACGGCCTACGCCCGCTTACAAGAGCGCGAGTTCGCGCGCGAGCCGGATGGCTATCGCGCCATCAAGCATCAATCTTTCGTCGGCACGGGTTATTTCGACGCCATCGCGCAAGTGGTCACAGGCCATCAAGCCTCGACGGTCGCGTTGGCGGGTTCCACCGAAGCCGAACAGTTCGTTTGATCGAACGCATATCCGTGCATCGGATTTGCATAATATGCAGGATGATATGCAGGACCGGACTTCGCCGAGGTCGCCGCGAGGTCCCGTTTGGCGGCGCGTCGAACGGCTGGCCGACGTTGTCGACGGCCGCCGCGCGGCATTATGCTTTTGCCATCGGCGCGTCCCTGCCGGGCAAGCTGCCGAGAGCAGCGAAGGAGGTCCTGCTCAATGACGACCCGCGCACAAAGACGTTTGATGCGCGCGCTCGATCGCGACGCCGATCTCGTCGCGTTGAGCGGCGTTGCGGAAGCGATCAACGAATCGCCCGACGTCGCAACGCTCCTACAGCGTACGCTTGAGATCGTCATTCGAGTGACAGCCCTTGACGCAGGCTGCGCTCATCGCTTGGATGAAGAGGAGGAAGCGCTCTATCTCTGCGCGCAATTGAATCTGAGCGAGCGCGCTCGCGAATTGGTCCAGCGGTTCGAACTGGGCGAGGGCGTTATCGGACGCGCCGCCGTCCTCGGCGAAACGGTGGCTGTAACCGACGCGGCGGGCGATCGCCGCGTCGCGCGGCGCGAACTGATCAACGAAAGGGTCGGGGCGCTTGTCGCGACGCCGCTCATCGGGCGCGGCGGCGTGCGCGGCGTGCTGACGCTCTTTTGTCATGCCGCGCGACGATTCGTTGATCACGAGCTGCGATTGCTGACCACCGTTGGCCGACAAGTCGGGTTGGCGCTCGAACACGCGCAGCTCTTTGAAGAGATACGCTCGGCGCAGCGCGAGTGGGAACGCACGTTCGATGCGCTCACCGATGGCGTCTCGATTCACGCCCCGTCAGGGCGCATCCGACGAGCCAACCGGTCGCTGGCCGCGATGTTCGGCACTGAGCCGGAAGCGTTGATCGGCAAAAGGTGCTGCGAGATCTACCACGATTCGCCGAAACCGCGCGAGGATTGCACCATCATGCGAACCGTGACTGAACGGTGTGGGCAAGTGGTCGAACTGGGTGACCGCCTTCGCGGGCGCGTGCTGCGGTTGACGACCGACCCGATCACAGCGCCCGATGGACGCATCACGGGCGTCGTTTGCGTGACGCGCGACGTGACGGACGAGAAACTGATCGAGCGGCGCTTGATTCAACAAGAGCGCACTTCGGCCATCGGCGAAATCGCCGCCGGCATCGCCCATGAAGTCGGCACCCCGCTCAACATCATCTCGGCCAACATCGAGTACCTTTTGCGCGACGCGGCGTTTGCTGCAAGGGCCGATGAGCTTCGCGCCATCGGCGAACAGGCCGAAAACATCGCCGCGCTGGTCCAGCGGCTGCTCGATTTCGCGCGCGATCCATCTCCCCAATTGGTCGCGGTCGACCTGAACGCGCTGATCGAGCGCACCATGGCGCTGCTAGCACCGCAGTTTCATCGCTCGCGCATTGATGTCCGGTTGGAACTGGCGCCGTACATTTCGGTCATCGACGGCGATCCGGCACAGCTTCAACAGGTGCTCTTCAACATCATCAACAACGCGCGCCAAGCGATGGAAGCGCTGCCGCCAGAACGCGCCCGTCGGCTCACCATCGCGACCGACAGCGTGCTCGTTGCCGCTCCGCCGCTCGGCGTGCCGCACGTCGTCGTCGAGATCAGCGACACAGGTCTGGGCATACCCGCGACGGCGTTGCCACATGTCTTCAAACCCTTCTTCACCGCCAACAAAGACGGCGGCACCGGACTGGGATTAGCGATCAGCCACCGTATCGTTCAACGCCACGCCGGTTCCCTGACCATCGACAGATCCGACCATGATGGGACGACCGTCTGCATCCGTCTTCCCATTGCGCATAGTTGATCGCAGCGCGCACACGGCGAAGGCGACGTAAGATCGCTCGCCGTGCGCGAAAAAGAGCGCGGATGGTCCAGTCGTCCGCAACCGCGTGTCCGAAGCGTGGGATCGAGCGGGCAACAGACTGCTGTTTCCGCTTGCGCTTCTTCTGGCCCAGAGTCGCAGCAAAAGATCGTTTGCGGCGCGCGAAGTCGTAAAACAGCCCTGAAGCAATCGCCAGGCGACGCGCGGTGAATTCGCCACGCGTCAATCGCGACGCGAGGAATTCGACGACAGCCTCAACGCGCGGCAGCGGATGATCCCCAACGGACCGCAGCCTGCGCCCCGATCTGGTTCAACCTCGGCGCCCGATCTCGTCCGACTGCGGCAGGACGATGGATAAACCGGCGAAGGCCGCCATCGCGCATTGCGCCTTGAGGCCAAGGCGCGATGCGCTATACTCGATAACCGATGTCAGACTCTTCCCTTAAAGGCGGGACGATGAACGGAGGCAAAGCGCGCATTCTCGTCATCGACGACAAGGAGCAGATGTGCGCTGTGCTGAAGAAGTTTTTGGTTGGCGAAGGTTATGCGGTTGAAACGGCCCAAAGCGCCGAACAGGCTTTGCAGATCATGGCGCGCGCGCCGTTTGATCTGGTCCTCTCCGATGTGCGCATGCCTGGGATGAACGGACAGGAGCTGCTCGATCATCTCCGCGAGCGCGGCGACGGCGTGGCGGTGATTTTGATGACGGCCTTTGCGTCGATCGAAGCCGCCGTCGAAGCGCTCAAGCGCGGCGCCGCCGATTACATCAGCAAGCCTTTCTCGATGGATGACGTCCTCTTCAAGATCAAACGCGCGCTGGAGGAGCGCGATCTGCGTCGGCGCGTCGCTGACCTCGAGCGACAAGTGGCAGCACACCGCGCCGCGAGCGGCGGAGAGATAATCGGCAACAGCGCCGCCATGCAACGCCTGCGCGAGATCATCGAACGAGTCGCCCCGATACCGTGTTGATCACAGGCGAAACCGGCACGGGCAAAGAACTGGTGGCGCGCGCGCTGCATCAAGCGCGTCTTCGGCAACTCGGCCCATCCGAACGTCGTCCCTTCGTGGCGCTCGATTGCTCGGCCATTCCAGAGTCGCTCATCGAAGCCGAGCTGTTCGGTTACGAACGCGGCGCCTTCACCGGCGCCAGTCAATCGCGTCCCGGTCTGTTCGAAACGGCCGAGGCAGGTACGCTCTTCCTCGATGAAGTCGAAACGCTCACCCCAGCCGTGCAAGCCAAGCTCCTGCGCGTGCTGCAAGAGAGGAGCGTGCGCCGTTTGGGCGGGCGACGCACCCTGCCCGTTGCCGCGCGCATCATCGCGGCGACCAACATCGATCTCGCCGAAGCGGTCCGGCAAGGGCACTTCCGCCAAGACCTCTTCTACCGGCTGGCCGTGATCCCCATTCACGTTCCGCCGTTGCGCGAACGACGCGAAGATATCCCGCTTTTGATCGACTACATGCTGGCTCGGCGCGCGGCTGAGCGGCGTACGCCGGTCGCCCAACTGACGCCGCAAGCGCGCCAACTGCTTCTCGATTACAACTATCCGGGCAACGTCCGCGAACTGGAGAATATCATCACCTACGTCACGGCTTTCGCCGAAGCGACCAACGGTGCCGCCCCGTTGATCGACGTCGAGAATTTGCCGCCGCAATTGGTCGGCGCGAAGCGAACGGCGACCTCTTTGACGAACGACGCGCCGGAAGTTCCAGCCACGCTCGATCAACTCGAACGGGCGCACATCCTTCGCACGCTAGAGATGGTCGGCGGCAATCAAGCCCGCGCTGCCCGCTTGCTCGGCATCGACCGCCGCACCCTCTACAACAAACTCCGCAAGTGGCAGAAAGACGAGCGAAGGAAGACGTGACGTTCTCCCTCGCCTGAATGCGGAAGCAAAGCACGAGCGCATGATACGAACCGCACGAAAACCTTTATCTGATAAATCGCCCCCTTGGTGAGTCTGCCGGTTAAATCTAGACTCGGCCCAGGCAAAGTCTCCGATCTTCCGGTCGTTTTAAGGCTGCGCGTACAACCATGAGCCGCCTCGGTCGTGTTTGTTAGGTTGACGCTGCGGCTAAACGGGCTCCATCATTGCAACGCGCCGTCCTCGAAATCGCTCTGGACGATGACGTTCGACTGCGCGCAGACTTCCCGGGCAGTGGGCCTGAGCGAAATGGACTGGCCGACGAACGCTGAAAGAAGCGTATAATCCCAGAAAGCGCTGCCTGTTCATCGCTCGATTCCGAAAATCCTCTTACCTCCTTCGCCTCTTCGGCGTTCACAGTTGTGCCGATGAAGACGATCGACGGACGAAGTCACCGACGCGATGAAAACGGCGCGGTGAACGACGTAACCGCTGCTCTTCAAAACGCCCTTTCACCGCTAAACTCTTTTCTCTGAAAGTGAGCATTCTCTCGGATGCATCTTGTCCCTTGCGCTTCCCAATCAGACGCAAATTGCCTTATTGAAACCGCATATAGCTGCGGCAACGGCAGATGCGCGCTTGAGCGCAAAGCTTGCCAAATGGTCATTGATCTCAAAAGGCGATCCCAGGCACAGCGATCACCGATCGCTCGCTTCTTCGATGAGAACGACCGCTTCGCCGCTGATGACGACTTCGGCGCGCTGATTCGTACAGGTAGTGGCGAGCGTGACGATCGGTTTATCTTCGCGCACCTGCTTGACCATGACTTGCGCGGTGATGGTGTCGCCCAGATAAACGGGCGCTTCGAACCGCAGGGTCTGGCTGAGATAGATCGTCCCGCGTCCGGGAAGCTCGTTAGCGAGGACGGCGGAGATGAGCGACGCGCCGAGCATGCCGTGCGCGATGCGCCGCCCGAATCTGGTCCGGCGCGCGAACTCCTCATCGAGGTGGACCGGATTGTGATCGCCCGTCAGTTCGGCGAACAGTTCAACGTCGCGCTCGGTTATGGTCCGCTGCACCGAGGCCGCGTCGCCCACTCGCAACCTCATCTAGAGCGCCCTCCTGATCTTCAAACGGCTCGCAAGAAATCTTATAGCTGTGGCGCGAGAAGAGATCGCTCGCGCGGCGCCTTCCTGATCCTCAAACGGCTCGCAAGAAATCGAGCAGGTCTCTGGTCACCTCCTCTTTGTGCGTGGCGAGCAACCCGTGCGGCGCGCCGTCGTACTCGATGAGTTTGGCCTGTGTGATGGCGCGTGCCGCGGCGCGCGCCGTAGCGTCGATCGGCACGGTCTGGTCGCCCGTCCCATGAACGATCAGGGTCGGCACGGCGAAAGCTGCCAGTTCGGACCGAAAATCGGTCTTGGCGAAAACTTCGACGCACCGAAGCGTCGCCCGCAAACTCGCCTGCATCGCGCAGCCGAGGACTCGCGGGAGTAACGCCCTAGCAAACCGTGAAACCGCAAGGCATTCACAGAGCGAGAAAGATTGGCTTGCTGCTCATACGAACCCAGATCTCACCAAAGATTTAAGTTCAGAGCTGTCGAGCCCCGAATTTGACTTCTTGGGACTTCTTGGCGACTGGCGGTACGACGTGCCCGCCTGTCTGCCAAAAGGCTCTTGGCAACCCAGCAATGCCCAGATCGTCGGTCCGCAAGGCGCGCCTCTAAACAGCAAAACTGCATCAATCCACGCCCCGCTGCAAGAGCGAGGCGGACAGACAGGATTGAAGGATGAACGGGAAACTTGCGCCGTCTCAACAGGCGTCTCAGGAGGCGTTGAGCTTGGGTTCAACCGCTACAACGGTGTCGTAGAGGCCGTAGTGCCTCAGCCCCGGGTGGCTGTCGAGGCCGGTGTAGCGCAGTGAGGCATCTTCGTAACGGCGAAAGGCGAACACCG
>NZ_PSLQ01000060.1:0-22272 GCF_040289685.1 Pyrinomonas sp. | reverse complement strand
GCGCTCCTCCCCATGCCTGAAGGCAGGGGTCTCCGCGCCGTCGTGATCCGATGAGGCGCAACCAATCCAGGGACGCGTGTTACGGCGCGGGGGTTTTGGGCTAAGCTTTTCCCCTCTCATGAGGCGCAGAGGGGGAGACGGAGCGGGCAAAAAATCCATTGAGGGGATGAACCGCGTTTGCACGCGACCCATGAGCGCAACATCTCAACGGCTCCCATCACGAGCGCATGTTCGGCAATGTGCGCGCGGCGTGCTAACCGACGCTTTCCATCACTCATCGCGGTCGAGGAAACGAGCGATGCCAGCGCGACAATCTTCCGTCATGCGGGCGATGGTGTTCGCGTCAGCGCCCGCGCGCAGCGCAGCATCGAACGTCAAGCCGTCGATCTGGTAAAGCAGGCGCTTGGTGAGCATGACGGCGCTGCGGCTCGCGCGGGCGAAACCGCCGACGTACGATTCGACTTCCGCGGCGAAGGCGTCATCTGCATAGACGCGCGAAACCAAACCGATGCGTTCGGCTTCGGCGGCGCCGATCTCTTCGCCGCGCACCAACAACTCGAAGGCTTTCTTCTCCGGCACGTTGCGCCGCAGAATCGCCATCACCATCGCCGGGACGAAACCGATCTTCACTTCCGGATAGCCGAACCGCGCCGATTCTGCGGCCAGAACCACGTCGCAAGCGGTCGCCAACCCGCACCCGCCCGCTAATGCGCGCCCGCGCACGGCGGCGACCACTGGGACGCGCACGCGCCGAATGAGCGCGAAAAGCTCCATGAGCGCTTCGGCATCACGAAGGTTCTCGACAATCGAGCTTTGCGAGATGCGTCGCAGTTGCACGAGGTCCGCCCCAGCGCAGAAGTCTTTGCCCGCGCCCGTGATGACGATGGCGCGCACCGACGCGTCTTCATCGGCGCGCCGCAAAGCGGCTTTCAGCTCCGCGATCAATTCGTCGTTGAGCGCGTTCCGCTTCTCTGGACGGTTGAGCGTGATGACGGCGGCGGGGCCTTCCGTCGAGTAGATCAATGGTCCTTGAGCTTCGTTCATAGTCTGGGACAGCCCTGAACTGAAAAAGGTGGAGCGAGAAGACACGCATCGCACTTGCCAGAAATTGGCCCAGCGACGGCGTGCCGAATTCAAAAAGGCATCTCGAGAAAACGCATGAGCGCTTCGTTGACTTCGAGCGGCGCCTCCTGCTGTACCCAATGCCCCGCCGTCGGCAAGCGAGTCTCCATGTAGGGCGCAGCGACGAAGTCGCGCGCATGTGCGACCGTTTGCGGCAAGATGACGAAATCGCGCTCGCCATAAATGAATAACGTCGGCACACGCACGCGTTGCTGCCTTAACTCGCTATGTTGCCCGCGCAGCGCGGCGAACAACGCGCTGAGAAGCAACCTCCGATTGGCGCGGTAATAATCGAGCGGCGCCGTCAACGAACGGCGGAGCGCGAGCTTGTACGCGGCGATGTCTTCGGCGGTGAAAGTCCCCTTAAGCGCCGTCGTCTTGAAGACCAGTTCGAGCAGGGCGAAATCGCCAGCCCGAATGGCCAACTCCGGCAACCACGGAAGCTGAAAGAAGATGATGTGCCAAGCGCGCAAAACTTGCCGCAAGCTCATGCCCTTCATCCACGCGCCCGGCGGCGGCGTCTGGAGCAGGGCGAGCTTCCAGACCGCTTCGGGGCAATCATGGGCCACCGCCCACGCGATCAGCGCGCCCCAATCATGCCCGACGATGGCTGCCTCTCCGACGCCAAAATGGCGCATCAATCCGACGACATCCTCGACAAGCGCGCCCAAACGATATTCGCCGCGTTGAGACGGCTTGTCGCTGAGGTTGTAACCGCGCAGATCCGGGGCGACGACGCGGTAACGCTCGCCAAGCGCGAGCAATTGATAACGCCACGAGTACCAGAATTCGGGGAAGCCGTGCAACAGCAGCACCAAACGCTCGCCTTCGCCGCGCTCGACGTAGTGCAGGCGCACGCGCCCGACCTGCGCGTAACCATGCCGCAGTTCGCCTCTTGTTGCTGTCGCGTCGTCAAACATCGCCGCTCTTCCCGAACGCCGCAAGCCAAGCTAACCGACTCTCTCGCGCAGTGAAAGCCGACGCCTCGCAACGATCGAAACGATCGCTCTTTGCCACCGCATCGTTCATGCAAAGCTCGAACGCGAGATGGCGGGTGGCTCACACCTCGCTCAGAAATCAACACAACCCGAGAGCGCGCGCCTCTTCGTCCGGTATTTCGATCTCCATGCGCAGCAGCGCGGTCGAAAAGGTCTTCCCCTGCGCGTCCGTCATCAGCGAGACAGTTCCTCCGCCGCCCAAGCTTTCATGAAGCAGGAAGTTCAAGGCGGACAGGTTGGGCAGTTCGAACCGCTCGACCTCGCCTTTGCAGATCCCTCTGAAATGTTCGCGTACACGCTCGGCAGTCACCTCACGCACGAGTACCGGATAAAATTCCTCCTTGAGGGCGATCAACCCGATGTTCGCCGTATCGCCTTTATCGCCCGACCGCGCATGGGCCAGTTCCGTCAGTCTCACACGCATCTTTTTCACCCGATCACGCCCGTGAGCGGACTCGATGCGCTCGCATAGAGCCGCTTCGGCATTCGTCCGGCAAGATAGGCTAAGCGTCCCGCTTCGACGGCCAAGCGCATGGCGCGCGCCATGCGCGCTGGATCGCGCGCTTCAGCGATCGCCGTGTTCATGAGCACGGCATCAGCTCCGAGTTCCATGGCGATGGCCGCATCACTCGCCGTTCCCACTCCGGCATCGACGATCAAGAGCGCATCCGGCAACTGTTCGCGCAGGATGCGCAAGTTGGTCGGGTTTTGCACACCCAAGCCCGAACCAATAGGCGCGGCCAGCGGCATCACGGCAGCACAGCCGATTTGAAGAAGCTTTTTAGCAACGATCAGATCGTCGCTGACGTAAGGCAAAACGACGAACCCTTCGGCAACCAACGCGCGCGCTGCCTCGATGGTCTGTTCGTTGTCCGGAAAGAGCGTCGTCTGATCGCCGATGACCTCCAGCTTGATCCAGTTCGTGCCGAGAGCTTCGCGCGCCAGCCGCGCCGTGCGCACGGCCTCCTCCGCCGTATAGCAACCAGCCGTGTTCGGCAGGATCGTTAACTTCGGATCGAGATGATCGAGGAAGGACTCAACTCTCCGGTCCAACGGAACGCGCCGCACGGCGACCGTGACGATCTCCGCGCCGGAAGCTGCATGCGCTGCCTTCATCTCATCATAACTGCGATATTTACCCGTGCCGACGATGAGCCGCGAGCGAAACTGTCGGCCCGCGATCTCGAACGTCTCTTCGCTCGCTGCTGTTGTCGCCACTGCCATCGCCCTCTTCCCCTTCCGTGCGATAACTCTTCCATGCAAGACTCTACCACCGATGCGGCCTAGACGCGAAGCGCGCACTCGCTCCCGTTGTTGCAGGACGAAAGCGGCGAGGTCTTCTTCGCAAGATGAAAGCGAAGGCCGCTTCGAGAACCCTTCTGATCGGGTCGCAATCGGCGCGCGATGCCTTTGCCACGAAAGTGCGCATCGGCAGATCCTTCGCCGAACCGGTCCCGACGTTCAAAGGCTAAGGGGTTCGCCTCTACGCGCAATCTCGCTTGCGCGCACAAGCGAAAACCGCTGCGAGCGATACCAGTTGATTCAGCGGTTGATCGAGCACCTGCGCTCACGCGCAAAAGAGGCTCGCCCGAAGACGGGCGATGTGCGCCTCGCCCTTCAACCGCCGCCGACGAAGTGGACGATCTCGAGGCGATCGCCTTCGTGCAGCACGACCCCATCCCACTCGGCGCGCCGAACCACGATGCGGTTGAGTTCGACGGCGACGCGCTCCGGTGCCAACCCCAAGTTCTGAATGAGTTGGCTGAGCGTCATCCCTTCAACGATCTCGCGCTCTTCTCCGTTGACGATGATCCGCAAATCGATCGCTCCGCGTTCAAGTTCTCGATCAGCGATGGCGGAAGTTTCCAACATCGCGCGCGATGAATCAAGCGCGCCAACACGCTTCCGAACAGGTCGCGTGCGCAAGCAAGCGTAGCAAACGACCGTTCTGTTGAGATGGAGAGCAGCGCAGCACTGGCCCGACCCTATCATTACTGGCAAGGCGCAGCGACGAACGCTTCCGATAGGGTGGGTGAGCCGTGCCCAACTGGGCGCCCAAACTCTGCCCTCTTGTCAGGGCGCGGCGAATGGCCGCTTCGCCAAAGCAATTGGATGAAAGTTCGTCGATGCCGCGAATGGCTCCCTATCGCGCCCTTGCGGACGCGCGAAGCAATTGGACGAAAGTTCGTCAGCGCGCCTCTCTCAGGCGTGGTGGATCAGCCGCCGAAGTTCAGCGCGGTGGCCGTTAGCGGTCGCTTCGATCAGAATCGCCGCCCGTCCGGATGTAAAGTGCGGAAGCATCAAACGAAGCATGGCGATGCCATTGCGATCCGTGCGAGTGTTGAAGATGGCTGGGCGGAAGGTGGTCCCAAGCACTTTGATCTTCACCCAAGCATCCGGCAATCCCGATGCACTATCGCCATGCGCGACCTTGACGGCTAGAAGAACGGTCTTTCCGGCGCGAAAGTCACACTCACGCAGCAGGGTCAAAGACAGCTCGTCCGATTCGTCCGCAGCCGCAACGCTTTGCCCGCTGTTGCCGTTGACACCTTGGGAGCATACGTTCTCACCTTCCCTGGCCGAACCGTTGGCGTCGGTCTTTGCCTCTTGATGAGAATCGCGCGGCGCAACCTCAGGCTTTGCGACCGCGCCTTCGGCTTTTTTTTGAGCCGTCCCCCCTGCCTTGTGAGACTTTGCGCGGCTGCCGGGGGACTCTTCATCTTGCGCCAGCGACGAATCTTTCTTCCCCAAACGTTTCAGTTCTTCCACACGTCCGGCGCGAATAGCGGCGCAGATGAGCTTGTGTTGTCGTTGCAGTCGTTCCGCCAGCGCAGCTTCGTCCACTTTCCCATCGCAGATGAGATCCTCGTAGGACGTCCGCTTGCTGGCGAGTATCTCGCCGCCGACGTAGATCAACGAAACGATCAGACCAACCTTCGGTCCCTTATCCTCCGTTTGGACGTGGTATCTCGTCCCTTGGTGTTCGACGTCTGTGTTGTACCCGGAGATCACGTTTGTCGAGTCCTCGCCCTTTTAAGAAAGTTGCAGGAGGCGAAAAGCAGCTGGCATGCTCGCCTCAGAGGCGAGCGGCAACAAGCTACCATATCGCGAGCGACTGGTCAACAATGCCCGACATCGTTTAAACCAATCTCTCGCAGGCGAACATCGTTCGGTCAAAGGTGCAGGTTTTGCGAACCATTTGTGAGGATCCAATGCGCGCGTGGTCGAGGGAATCCTTCGCGATGATGTTTAGCGTTCTTCTCGATCCTTCCGGGCGTCGCGTTCCGAAGCGGTCGCGGCTGAGACTTGTGCGCAAAAACGGATTGCGGTGATGGCGTGACTTTTCGGGAAGCGAATTTAAGGCGACCGCCGCGGGGATAGCATGCGCGCCGCGCGGAAAATCTCTTGCGCCCCGAGCTTTTTGTGCTAGGCTTTGAAACCTTATGAGCGACCGAACGCAATGGCAGAGTCAAGCGCGCGCGCCGCTGCTTAGGCTGATCGTCGGCAGGATGGGCATCGCAGCCTTGCTGCTCATTCTCGGTCTGCTGCTCCCGCCGGAGTGGTTCACCGAAGAGACGTCGCCGCTTCTCGGAACCTTTCCGATCATCGTCGTGGTCGCGTTTCTTTCGCTCTTCTACGCGGCGCTGCTTCGGTTCTCGACGCTCTCTTTGCGGCTGCAGGCTGCCTTGCAATTCGCTGTCGATGTCGTTTTGATCACGTGGATCGTATGGGCGACCAATGGCATCAGTTCGCCCTACACAGCGCTCTACATCGTCGCCATCTCTTTTGCCGGAGCCTATCTTGGCGCGCGCGGCGCATTGCTCACGTCGGTCGGCTGCGCCTCGATCTACACGGCGACCATGATCGCGTTGATCTATAGGCTCATTCCGCAAGCGGCAGACACGCCAGTGACGACCTCCGTTGCCAACGCGATTCAGATCGTCGGGTTCAACGACATTGCCATTCTCGTCGTTGGGCTGCTCGCCGCGCGTTTCGCTGAGCGCCATTCTCGTTCCGAGGAAGCAACGCATGCTTTGGCGAACTTGCGCGCGCTGCATCAACGCATCGTCGCCTCGATTCGCTCGGGTGTGGTGACGACCGATCTCGAAGGGCGTATCTACACGTTCAATCCGGCAGCCGAAGAGATCACCGGCTATCGCGCGAGCCAAGTGCGCGGGCGTGACGCGTCGTTTCTTTTCGGCGATCTGCGCGAGAAGATCGAAGCGGCAACGCGCGCGGCTTACGAAGGGTTGCCTTCGCCACGCTACGAGGCCGATGCCGAAACGGCTGAAGGCTTTCATCTGCGTCTTGGTTACAGCGTTGCGCCATTGTCCGATGAATCGGGCGCGATGACCGGTCTGGTCATCACCTTTCAGGATTTGACCGAAGTGCGCGCGCTCGAAGAGAGCGCGCGCCGACAGGACCGACTCGCCGCGGTCGGGCGCGTCGCCGCCGGGATCGCTCACGAGATACGCAATCCGCTCGCTTCCATGCGCGGCGCGATTCAAGTGCTGCGCGGTTCTTGGAACGGCGATCCGGCTGAAGCCCAATTGATGGAGATCATCATACGCGAATCCGACCGCCTGGACCGAATCATCACGGACTTTCTCTCTTATGCGCGTCCGCGTCCGCTCAATCCAACGGCGACCGACTTGCGCGTGCCGCTGCGCGAGACCTTCTCTTTGCTGCGCCACAATCCCGAAACGCGCCCCGAACACGCGCTCGAGGTCTTAGTCCCCGATCAACCCGTTATGGTTGTGGCCGACGCCGAACAACTTCAACAAGTCTTCTGGAACCTCGCGCGCAATGCGCTGCGCGCCATGCCCGAAGGCGGACGACTCACCGCCGAGATCGTGCCGCTCAACGACGAGCGCGTGCGTCTCACTTTCACCGACACGGGTTGTGGCATGACGCCGGAACAGGTCGAACAGCTTTTTGAGCCGTTCACTTCATGGACGCCGGGCGGCACTGGCCTCGGACTGTCGATCGTTTACCAAATCGTCCGCGACCACGGCGGAACGATCAACGTCCGCAGCCGCAAAGGGCATGGGACGACTGTCACGATCGAGCTGCCCACGAACATTTCGCCCGAACAACGTAACGCGCAACGCGAGACGAAAACGCAAGCTTGAGCGCATCGAGCCGGTTGCTTCCGGACGGGATCTCGCCAAAGGGAGAGCGTCATGCGAAACTTCAATCCGGTTTCGCACCACGCAAGACGCATCACGCCCGCCGCTCGACTCACGCATTCAGCGTTGTAGTCGGTCGAGTAGAGCGATTCAAACATTCAGGGTTGTCGCCAATCGAGAAAAGCGGCGCCACTTGAGACCTCCTTCAGAAATTAGCGCTGCAAGCGTTGAAGTCTTGTCACCAGTCGAGAAAAGCGGTGCCACGCAGGATGGCGGGTTGGTGTTGAGGCAGCTTTTCTCGCCCTTACGAAAGCGACACAGCCGAACGAGAAGGCAAAGAGGGCGCGAATGAGCGCGCGCCTTTTTTGCGTTTAGACGAGAGGGGCCGAATCTTTTTCGCGTGCACGTCGCAAAAGCAGCTTATCTGAAAGGCGCAACGCGCCTGCGCTGCCGTTCTCGCAAAAGCGTTGCAGCCGAGTCGGCTAAGCACAACTTCGCGCTGCCGCTTTGAAAGCGGCAGCGGTCTTGGTTGTTCTGGCGCGTCGCGCGATGGCTTTGGACGCCGTTTGCCGACTAGGCTAAAATTGGCGCGTCTTCAAAGGTTATTGAATTCCCTGGCGGTTGACATGGCTAAGCTGCTCATCGTCGACGACGAACAAAGCATGCGCCAACTCCTCTCGCTCGTCTTCGGGCGTGAAGGCTACGAGGTGCGCACGGCAGAACGGGCCCGCGAAGCGCTTGAGATGGTCCGGCGCGAGCCCGTGAATGTCATCATCTCCGACGTCAAGATGCCTGACATGTCGGGCATCGAACTGTTGCGCGAAGTGCGTGCCGTGGCGCCCGATACAGCCATCATCATGATAACGGCCTTCGCCACGGTTGAAACGGCCCGCGAGGCCTTCGTGCTCGGCGCCGATGATTTCATTCAGAAGCCGTTCGACGTGGACGAACTGAAGACGATCGTGCGCCGGGCGCTTGAACGACTGGCACTGGTCGAAGAGAACCGCGCCTTTCGCCGCGCGCAGCAGCAGACAGGTCGGCTGGACCAGATCATCGGACACGCGCCGCGCATGCAGGCCGTTTATCAAATGATTCAGACGGTCGCCCCGCTCAATTCCACGGTGCTCATCGTTGGCGAATCGGGCACCGGCAAAGAATTGGTCGCACGCGCCATTCACAACTTGAGTCCGCGCGCTGACCGTCCGTTCGTTTCGGTTAATTGCGGCGCCTTCACTGAGACGCTGCTCGAATCGGAGCTTTTCGGTTACCGCAAAGGGGCTTTCACCGGCGCGACCTCGAACCGCAAAGGGTTGTTTGAAGCCGCCGGTCGCGGGACGATCTTTCTCGACGAAGTGGGCGAGATGTCTCCCGCGATGCAGGTCAAATTGCTGCGCGTCCTCCAAGAACGCAAGGTCCGCCCCGTCGGGGCGCACGAAGAGGTCGAAACCGAAGCGCGTGTAATCGCCGCGACCAATCGCGATCTGGCGAAGTTGGTCAAAGAGGGCGCGTTTCGTGAGGACCTCTATTACCGCATCTCGGTCATCCCGCTGGAGCTTCCGCCGCTGCGCGAACGGCGCGAAGATATCCCCATCCTCGCCGAACATTTCGTCGCGAAGTTCTGCGCGCAGACCGGAAAGCGCACTCGCTTGAGCGCGCGTGCGCTGGAACTGCTCGAGAACTACCACTGGCCCGGCAACGTGCGCGAACTCGAACACACCATCGAACGCGCCGTCGCCTTGGAACCGACCGACGAGATCCAACCGGAGCGCTTGCCCGATGCGATCAGAAACTATTCGGGCGCGAGCGCACGTGCCGATTTCATCTTCCCAGAAGAAGGCATAGACCTCTTCGCTCATCTGGAAAGCTTGGAGCGCGCTTACGTCGCTGAAGCGTTGCGTCGCACAGGCGGCAACCAAACGCGCGCTGCCGAACTGCTCAACATCCCCGTGCGCTCTTTGCGTCACCTGCTCGATAAGCACGACATGAAGGGGTTGACGGCTCAACTCCGTTCCGAAGCGGCTCGCGGCGCAGAATGATGCGCGTGCGTTTGAGCGCGCGTCGGCGTGTGCGCGCTGCACACACCTTTCATGCTTCGCCTGAAGTCAACTACTCCACGGCCGCAAGCCCTCGGCTTGCCCTCGCCCGGAGAGCCGAGCAGCTATCGCAAGAACAAATCAATGCGTTGCGTGAGCTGAAGCCCTCGGCTTGCCCTCGCCCGGAGAGCCAAGCAGGGCTTCGGGGCCGGGTGGCGTGCGCGCTCTGGCCATTTTCGTGTCGCGAGCTGACGCTGAGCAACACAGCGCTGCCACTTAGGGCGTGCCACATGAGGCTTCGGCGAGCGCCGCTGCCAACGACTCTGGCGTTGGGAATGCACGCGCTCCGGGCGCCGCAAAGCTGAAACAGGGCTGGACGAAATGCTCCTCGGCGTGGCACGCGCGTTGCTTCTCCTCCGGCTGGCCGTTCGTTGCGTGCGGAGCGAGCGACCGAAAGAGAGGTTAAGAAAAGATGCAAATGCCCCGACGCTCTCAAAGCGGTTTTTCGCTCATCGAACTTCTCATCGTCGTCGCTGTTATCGGCATCCTCGCCGCCCTCGCCATCCCAAACTATCTGCATGCGCGGCAATCTGCCAGCGCATCCTCAGCCATTAGTTCCCTGCGCCTCATCCATTCCAGTCAAGCAGCTTACCGCACGCTCCACGGAGTTTACGGCGACCTTTCGGCGCTCGGCAACGAAGGTTACATCCGAGATCCGAGCTTGGTAGCGGGCTACAAAAGCCATTACACCTTCACCGTCAAGGTGGATCAAACCGATCCCGCCAACAAGTACGAAGCCCAAGCGACTCCGGCCCACGCGCCGACGATCTGGCATCACTTCTACATCGACGCTTCCGGCGTTATCCGCTACGAAGTAGGCACACCCGCAACATCAAGCAGCCCTCCGATCTGATGTCCCGACTACCGCTCTCTCCTCCTTCCTCTTCCTTGGTCTTCAGTTTTCCGGGTGGCACCGACAAGGTGCCACCCTCTTTTTTCTGCTCGCGGAGACTTTACGCTGCTTCGGAAGCTTTCGCCCAACCGCCGCCTTTTAGGACAACGACCCGACATGACATCTTTTAACTCGTGACAAAAAACGGCACTTTCTCGCTAACGAAAAATGTGAGGAAGCGCTGGAAGACCGCTTCCGATTGCCTTCTCTTGCGGCAGCGCTCTCCCGCAGCGTTGTGCCCCTTCCACCTTCTAAAAGAAAGTCGAGCGAAGATTTATCAAATTAAACGGATTGATCTGGACCAGCGACTCGTCGGTTTCAAGAGCGTGCGCGTGGTCTGGCACGAGGCTTGATTTCAAAGCAGCATGAAAAGAGATCGCGCACAAAAGGCGCGTGGCCTGAGACGACGCCGATGGCGCGAGAGATTCCAGAAAACCCCAACAAGGAGCTTCCTGAAAAATGCAACACCGAAACGGACAACGTGGTTTCTCGCTGATCGAGCTTTTGATCGTCGTCGCGATCATCGGCATCATCGCCGCCATCGCCATCCCCAACCTCCTCGCTTCTCGTCGTGCCGCCAACGAGGCGTCAGCGATTTCGACGCTTCGTACCATTGTGAGCGCCGAGGCGACCTATCAATCAACCGCGGGCGCTGGCCAATATGCCACTTTGGCTGGTCTGGGAGCCGCAGGGTTGGTCGACTCTGTTTTAGGCCAAGCTAATGCCGCCAAGAGCGGCTACGTCTTCAACGTCACCTTTACTCCTTCAAGCTCCACTGCACCCGCTCAGTTCGATGCGACGGCGGTCCCGCAAAATCCGACCGGACTGACGGCCACTGGCACGCGCAGCTTCTACACCAATGAACAGGGCGTGATCTACTTCTTGTCCGGCGGCACCGCGCCGGTACGCACAGCTACCGGTAGCAACGGCACGCCGATCCAGTAAAGAGTTCCGGTTGAGAATTTGAGGGGGGGGGCGCGTCATCTCCAGATGGCTCCGCCCCCTTTCCTTATGGATCGAATCTTTTGCAGGGAGAGGAAGCATGGCTAAAGGGTTCACGATGGATGCGCGAAGCACCTCCATGGTACAAGGCGACGCTTTCGCTTTTCTGAAGACGGAAAGATGGCTGCTCTTCTTCGTTCTCGCAGCGACCTGTTTGGTTTACGCTAATTCGCTCTCAGGGGAGTTCGTTTACGACGACGTGCAGCAAATCATCCAAAATCCGCACATAAGATCATGGAAGAATCTCGCGGCGGCTTTCACCTCTTCTGTGTGGGATTTCAGAAACGATGTTACGGTTACGCCCAGCTATCAACTGATCCCTTACTACCGTCCGCTCTTTACGGTTTATCTAACGGTCGGGTATCACCTCTTCGGCCTTTGGCCGCAAGGATGGCATCTTGCGAGCCTGTCGCTCCATCTTCTCACGACGGCTTTGGTCTTCTTCCTCTTTCGCCGCCTCAGCTCCAGCCCGTCCACAGCGGCGCTCGGCGCGCTTCTTTTCGGCATTCACCCGACACATGCCGAATCGGTCTCATGGATTTCCGGCGTGACAGATCCCATGTTGGCCCTCTTCTACGTCTCATCTGCGCTGGCCTATCGCCGCTACTTGGAAGAGAAAAGGCACCGCTGGTATTTGACTTCGTTGGGACTTTACGTGCTAGCGCTTCTCTCCAAAGAACCGGCCATCACGCTTCCTGCGATCTATTTGGCGTTGGAATACCATTGGCACCTCATGCAAAAGGCCCCAGTTTCTTGGCACAGGTTCTGCTTGGATTTTCTGCGGCGGATGGTTCCTCATCTTATCATCGGTTTAGCATACCTGATCATCAGGTATGAGGTTCTTGGGCTCGTCGATTGGGTTAACACCTTGATGGTCGGTACCCCCAAATGGCGGATCTACGGGACCATCCCGATCGTTCTTTGCTTCTACCTGAAAAATCTATTCTTTCCTTTCCACCTCAGCCCGGCATATCCGGTCCACCTGATCGCCAGTTTCTGGTCCGCGAACTTTCTGCTCCCGGTTCTGACACTCGTCGTCGCGCTCGCCGCTTTGTGGATGCTACACCGAAAGTTCGGTGCGGATGCGATCGTCGCCTCGGCTTTTCTCATCGTTCCTCTGCTCCCGGCGTTGAACCTCAAGATCTTTCATCCCGCCTATCTCGTTCAAGATAGGTACCTGTATCTGCCGTCAATCGGATTCTGCTTCTTCTTGGCTTTGATCTGGAGGAAAGCCAGAGAACTGAATCGGCTGCGCCTTGCGAGCGCGCTTTTAACGGGCGTCATAATCCTATCTTGGGGCGTCAGCACGGCGGCGCAAAACCTGATCTGGCGAAATGGCGAATCGCTCTGGCGGCGTGCGGAAGAAGCAGTCCCCGATAACTGGCACTTCCCTTACAACGTCGGCATCGCGCAACTGGATGCCCGCAAATTCGAGGACGCGCAGCGAAACTTCGAGCGAGCGGCGAAGATGGCCGGGATGACGCGCCAAGCGGCCGTGATTTACAACAATTTGTCTTTGGCCGCGTTCAATCTTGGAGATACGGAGCGAGCGATTGAGCTGGCTAAAACCACCATCGAGCTGAACCCAAAGATCCAAGAAGCTTACAACAACCTCGGCATTTATTACGCTTCGCGCAAAGAGTACGCCGAAGCGAAAGAGCTTTTCGCGCGCGTGCTCAAGCTCAATCCGCGTTCCACCATTGCACGAAGCAATCTCGCCGACACGCAGGCTTTGATGGGCGACCATGAAGAAGCCGTGCAAAATTATCGCATGGTCCTCAACCAACTCCCACAAGACTACGACATCCGCTTCAAGCTGGCCATCAGCTTGCTCGCGCTCGGCAAACGGCAGGAAGCGATCGTCGAACTGGCGAGGCTTACACAGAACCCAAACATCGACATGGACGAGCGCCGCTGGCTCGAAAGACATATCGCTGCCCTCGAAGCAGAAGAGCGAAAACTCAACGAACAACGGACGCCTTGAGGAGAGCATCTGCGCGCTGCGCGTCCCCTGCCGCTCACAGCATGACAAAGGACACGCAGCGCGCGTGTCGGGCGCGAAGGGAAAGGCGACGCGCCTCGCCTCCTCCGAAGGTCCATCGCGACGAACCTCTGCTTTCGCGGGCCGCTCGCTCGACCGCATACAGTGAGGACAACACTTTGAGATGGGCATCGGGTGCATATCCACAGAGCAGATCATCACCGAACACGAGCGCCTTTCTCCGCGCGACGTAGCAATCATCTTCGCCATCGCGCGCAACACTTTTCGTGAGCACGTGCGCGATCGCGTCTTTATCAATCTCTTGCTCTTCGCCCTCTTGATGATCGGAGCGGCGCTTCTTTTGGGAGAACTATCGGCAGCTCAGGAGAAGAAGATCATCCTTGACTTGGGATTGAGCGCAACCCTGCTGATCGGGACATCAATCGCCATCCTCCTAGGCGTCGGACTCGTCTCGAAAGATGTCGAACGGCGCACGCTCTACACCATTCTGGCTCGCCCCATCACACGGACTCATTTCTTGCTAGGAAAGCACTTGGGATTATGCGCGACGCTCGCCGCTAACGTGGCGGCCTGCGCCGTCGGGCTTGTGGCCGTGCTCGCGTGGCAAGGGCTGACCACAGCGACTTGCGTGCAAGTCGCTCTGGCTTCCGCACTCATCTTTTTGGAGCTGACGATCATCGTTTCGATCGCCGTCCTCTTCTCCTCCTTTTCGACCCCGGCTTTATCGGCCTTGTTCTCCTTCGCCTTCGTGCTCATCGGTCACTTCAACGGAGAACTCGCCGAACTCGGCCATCAATCGCCGAGCGCGCTCGCGCGCATCGTCTTCAATGCGCTCTACTATCTGCTTCCGAACTTCGACCGTTTCGCTTCGACCGCAACCGACGTTCTGGCGATGAAGATCACTGGGAAGCAGGTCTTCGCTGCGGCCCTCTATTCGCTCGCATACGCATGCGCGCTCGTCGCCGCCGCCGTTTGCATCTTCATCCGCAAGGATCTCAAGTAAAGAGCATGGCATTCAGGAGAGCGGAGAAGTTAGCGCGCGGCTCACGCCTACGGCACTGGCCGCGTTGTCTCATATTAACAGGCGTCGAAAAGGCCCGAAAGCGCGATCTTTCGTCGCGCGGCCGTTTAGATTCTGCAAGTAAGCGATGAGGAATCTGTTCCCCGTCATTACGATCATCGGTTTGGCGATTTCGGCAGCTTCTCAACACGTAAGCCGAAGCGCCTTTTTGCGCGCAGAGCGAACGTCAAATGAAGAGGCGCTTCGCATCGAACCGCGCAAACTCGTCCCGTTGGTGCCGCGCCCTTTTCGCGGCATCGTCGCCGACTGGCACTGGATAAGCGCGCTGCAGTATGTTGGGAACGAAGTCCTCGTGCACGGTGGTCTCGCGCGCGTCGAGGATCTTTCGACGTTGGACCTACGCCTGTTGGGTCCGCTCCTCGATGCCGCTGCGGAGTTCGATCCGCGCTGGGCGGCCCCTTACGAATACGGCGCCGTTTTGCTCGCAGCAGTGGACGCAGAAGCCGCCGTCAAACTGGTCCAAAAGGGGATCCGGCAACGCCCCGACGATTGGCGACTTCGCCATCATCTTGGATACATCCTCTGGCAGCAAGGGCGCTTCGTCGAAGCAAGCGCCGTTTACGAAGAGGGAGCGACGCTGGCGGGCGCGCCCACGTGGATGCAGATGATGGCCGCCGAGATGGCGCGGGCCGGCGGTTCAAGTGCGACGGCGCGCGCCGTCTACGCGCGACTTTACGAAGACTCACAAGATGAGCAGATCAAAAGCCTCGCGCTCCTCAAACTCATGGCCTTGCGCGTTGTTGACGAAATGGACGCGTTACGCGCGGCGGCGCGGGCATCAGCTATCCGCTTGGGACGCTCGCCGCGCGCTTGGCGTGAGATCTCGGCGGAACTTGCGCGCGCGTCAATTGAACTCGAACGACGAGCCGAGACTGAATTCCCTTTTGAATCGGAAAGGCTGCAAAGCGTCGCGCGTCCCGCGATTCGGATCGACGAAGAAGGTGTGCCGGTTGATCCGACAGGCGTACCATACCTTTTGAAAGATGGCGACGTGACGATTGATCCCACGTCCGAACTCTTCCCGGCGGTCGTGCAATGGTTTCGGAAAGCTTCGTGAGCGACGCTGCAAGCAGCGGCGTCCGATGAACGTTTATCATCGCCGACCCAAAGGGAGAGCGAGGAAAGGTGCATGCCGTTTTATTACAGTCACTGAAGCGTTGAAAGCGGTGAACGAAGGAGCGAAGCATGGCGAACGCCATCGACATAGAGAACCTAACCAAAGAATACGCGACCGGCTTCGGACCATTCCGTTCCGTGCGGCGCGCGCTTGACCGGTTGACGTTGAACGTTGCGCCGGGCGAATGCATGGCCTTTCTCGGTGCCAATGGCGCAGGGAAATCCACCACGATCAAGGTCATTGTCGGACTGGTCTTTCCGACCTCGGGGCGAGTTCGCATCATGGGGCGCGATGCGCAAGACGCGCTCGCCCGTCGGTCCTTGGGTTACCTTCCCGAACAACCCAATTTCTATGACCATCTGACGGCGTTGGAACTGGTCGAGATGGCGGCTCGCTTGCAGGGGATGGATGGGAAAAGCGCGCGTCGTAGCGCCGAAGACTCTTTGGCGCGAGCGCGGCTCGCTTCCGAACACTGGGACCGACGTTTACGCCATTTCTCTAAGGGGATGCTACAACGTGTGGGGCTTGCGCAAGCGCTCCTTGGCGATCCCGAAATCATCATCCTCGATGAACCGATGTCGGGCCTTGACCCTATCGGACGACGCGACGTGCGCGACATCATCAACGATCTGCGCGCGCGCGGCGCAACCGTCTTTTTCAGCACGCACATTCTCGCTGACGCGGAAGCGCTGGCCGACCGCGTTTGCGTCATTGAAAGAGGGTCGTTGAAATTCCTCGGGACAACGAGCGATCTACAGTTGCGCGTCGCGCGCTCCGTCCCGATGGAAGTCGTCTTCGCCGCAGAAGACGCCAAAGGCTTGAGCGCCGCTTTGCGCTCCGCAGGCTATGCGGTGACCGAGATGGCTACGAGCGTGCGTCTGCGCGTCGCTTCGGAAGCGGACGTGGATGCGGTGCTTGCGCTCGCACGCACCAAGCACGCGAGACTCATTTCGATTCATCAAGCGAGCAGTTCGCTTGAAGCGCTGTTCGAGGAAGAGCGTCAGCCGCAGGGCCGCTCGCACGTTGCGTCTTGATACAGTCTGATGCGGACTTCTCCCCGCCTCACAGAAGCATGTGCAAATCGTCAACATGATGACGGAGACGGTGAAACAGGCGTTTTCCAACCTTGATGCTGGCAAGAGACTAACGGCGGCGTTTCCTCTTCGATTCTTTCCGAGGCGGCGAATCGGCGCAGCCTTAACCTCTCGGCGCGTAGTAACCTTCGCGTGCGCTCACTTGCGCTCCGGCGATGCCCTTAACCTCGATGCGGATGGTGCGAAAGCGGCCGTCGCGCGCTTTGTTGGTCGAGTAGTAGCCGAGGCTGTACTGTTTGCCGATCTCGTTGGCAACCTGCGCGAAAGCGCGTTGAGCATCGCGCAGGTCGGCGACCGGAAAAGTTTGTCCGCCGGTTGCGCGCGCCAGCTCACGCATCTCGCGTCGCGCAAGTTCATACAGCGCCCGACTGATCTGCATCCGCTGGAAGGGACCGAGTCGGCAGAAATCGGCGTAGGAGTCAGCATCCGCCGCGGGGACGAAGAGTTGCCGGTAGCGGCGAAGCTGCGTGCGCGATAGCTGCAACGTGCCGTCATCGGCGCAATCGCGGAGCAAGCGGTTTTCGACGAACTCTTCGGTGTTGATCTGCACGAAGTAGCAGATGATGCCCCGTTGCAACAACGCAGCGCGGGCTTGTGCGAAATCCGCCTCGCTCGTCGAATCCACCCCATCGGTCAACGCGACCAACGCGCGCCGACCGCGAACCTCTTCGCGCGGCGGTTCGGCGAAGATCTCTCGCGCGACGCGCGCCAGCGAATCGTAAAAGGGCGTCCCATCGCTCGTGCTCAATTCCTCGATAGCGCGTTGCAGCCGCTCGCGGTCGCTCGTCAAAGGTGCGGCGACTTCCACTTTCGCCAGCGACAAAGGATCATTAGGTTCTTTCTTGAAAGCCAAAATGGCGACGCGGTCAAACGGGCGCAGCGCTGCGATGAAAGATTGAGCGGCGCGGCGAATGAGTTCCAGATCGGCGCGCGTCGAACCCGAAGTATCGAGCAGCAGAGCGACTTCAAAGGGCGCATCTGTGGTGGAGAAGCTGGTGATGCGCTGCGGTCTTCCATCTTCGTAGATTTGAAAGTCCTCCGGGCGCAAAGTCGTCACAGGGCGTCCCGTGCGGTCGCGGACCACCACGGGCACGGTGACGAGATCCGTTTCAACGCGCAACACTTCATCTTCACCGATCTCTTCGGGCTTGGGTTGCGCAATCCCGTCGGAGACACGGCGCGGACGCGTTTGCTGCTGTGGCGAGGATGTTTGCTGTGCGTTGGCGACGCACAAAAAGGCGCTCGTCAAGGCGAAAGCCATTGTGCGCCGTAAGACTTTTGTTCGAAAGCAACCCATCTTTTGCCTTCGATTGTGACACTCCCAGCCCCCTGAAGGGGGCGGGCTTCCAGGCGATTTCCGCGGCGTGGCCCGCCTCTCGCGCGCGCCCTGGCACGGTGTGATGCCGCGGCAGGTGGTTGGCCCGCGGACTCACCTGGACAACGCGGGAGCAATCTCCCGCGGCCCGTGTCCGGGCGACTACTACCAGCCCATCGGCGGCGGTTCTTCATCCCGCCGCCTACTCCTTGGCAGAGAGGCCAGGTAGATACGTTCTCCGGTATGGCGTACCGACGCCGAAGGTTTTACCCGCCGAGCGATTCGTCGGCGGAACCCCATACCTTCACTTCTCAAGGTGCGGGCGGGGAGACGGCCAAGGCCGCAGCCCACCGTCGAGCACACCGCCTGGAAGGGGTATACCACAGACGGCGCGCGTCATCCCAACCCCCTGAAGGGGGTGGGAAGCGCCCGCGCCGATTTTTAACGCGCGCGCCAGAGCTTGGGTCAAGCTCGACGCCCCTCAACTGTTCATGAGGTGGGATCGAGGTCTAACCTGCCCGCATTGCGCAACGGTTCGTGATCCACTTGTGCCGCAAGGCAGAAAACGGTGTGCGCTTGACACTGAGCTTGAGAGTCTTTTAGGATGTGACTTTGCCCGATGCGCGCGAACGATGTTCGCTGGCGCGTCTCGTTTGAAAAAGGCGAAGGCACGTATCGTCAAAGGTAGACGGCCGCCCTTACAAGGCGGAGGTTGTGGGTTCGAGTCCCACCGTGCCTACCATAGAAGATCGAGTTTGCGCGGAGCCGTAGTTCAGTTGGTTAGAACGCCGGCCTGTCACGTCGGAGGTCGCGGGTTCGAGTCCCGTCGGCTCCGCCAGATTTTCGGAAGCGGTCGCTAGATGCGGCCGCTTTCGTTTTCTAAAACGGCGCGAGAGAAACCGAGCCGCCGCGTCCCAGCAACAAACGTCACCGGGCTAACCAAGGCTCTTCATCAAAGAGCAGAGACCGCAACTTTCGTCCTCCGCTTCGACTTCGCCAACCCTTTTCAGGCAGAATAGCGCCATGATCTCGGTTGATGAAGCCATCAAAACCGTGCTGGAGCAAACCCCGCGCTTGGACAAAGAGCGCGTGGGACTGGAAGCAGCGTTGGGGCGCATCCTCGCCCAAGATGTGCACGCTGACATGGACCTTCCGCCGTTCAACCGCGCGCAGATGGATGGGTTTGCCGTGCGCGCTGCCGATCTGAATGTCGTGCCCGCGCGTCTTCGACTCGTCGGCGAGTCGGCTGCCGGACGCGGCTGGCACGACCAACTGAAGGTTGGCGAAGCGGTGCGCATCATGACTGGTGCGCCCGTGCCGGTGGGAGCCGACGCGGTCGTCCCGCTTGAACAGACTCATGAACAAGTGAGCGAAGTCGAAATCTTTGAGCGTGTCGTACCGGGCCAGAACATCACCCCGCAAGCCGCCGAAGCGCGCCGCGGCACGCGCCTGCTTGAAGCCGGTACGAAGATAACAGTCAATGCGGTGGCGACGCTTGCCGCTTTCGGCTATGCGACGCTCGATGTCGGTCGCGCGCCGCGCGTGGCGGTCATGGTGACGGGAAGCGAATTGGTTCCCGTTGAAAGTTGCCCGGAGCGGGATCAAATCCGCGATGCCAACGGCCCCATGCTGCAATGCTATGCGACGCTTGCGGGCGGGCGCGTGGAGCGCTTGCCTTTGCTGGGCGATGATGCGAAGCGAATCGCGCAAACGCTCGCCGATGTCTCCAACACTTACGAGCTTCTTCTGATCTCCGGCGGCGTCTCCGTCGGACGATACGATTTGACCAAAGAAGCCCTTGGTTCGTTGGGCGCGCGTTTCTTCTTCGAGCGCGTGCGCCTTCGTCCTGGCAAACCAACGGTCTTCGCTCGACTCAACGATGCGCTCGTCTTCGGACTCCCTGGCAACCCCGTTTCCGCCGCCGTCACCTTCAACCTCTTCGCGCGCACGGCGCTGCTCGCCATGCAAGGGGCACGAAGTCCGCTGCTTCCAGAAACACGCGCGCAGCTCAAAACCAAGGTGCGCGGCGCGCGCAAACGCGCGAGCCTTGTTCCAGCTCGTCTGCAAACCGACGAAGAGGGTCGCCTCATCGCTCAGCCGCTACGCTGGGGAGGATCCTCAGATCTCGTCTCCTTCGCGCACGCTGAGGCGTTGATCTTCGTCCCGGAAGATGCAGAACTGGAAGCGAATTCAGTGGCCCGCATCTTGATGCTTCCCTGAAAACGGGATTGAGGGGGCGACCAACCGATGAAGATTGAGATGCAAAACGATCGGTCCACGCTAAGGGGGACAAAACGCGCTCGCATACGTGAGCCGAACAGAACCGCGAGATCAAGCCTGCTCATCGCAAGCGCCCTCTGACATGCTCTAGGCGACGACGCTGCGCTTCGCTGAACGCCGACCATCACCTGCCTGGCGCTCTGATGGCGGACGGCACCGCGCTTTGCTAAATACTGGTCGTCACCAAAGAACTGAGAGCGCGCGGCGACGAGAAGACGCCGCGCGCTCTCGCTTCAGGAGGCTGACCTCGCTTTCGCGCTTAGATCAATAGTTTTTCATCTGCCCTTTGCTTGCCCCTTTGGGAAGCAAAACCGAATCTATGACGTGGATGATGCCGTTGGAAGCCGTGATGTCAACCTGAGTCACGGTCGCATCATCCACTTTGACCGTGCCCTCGGAAGCTTTGATGCGTAAGGGCTCACCTTGCGCCGTTTTCGCTTCGGTCGCTTTTGCCACGTCATCGGAAGTAACTCTTCCGGGCACGACGTGATAGAGCAAAATAGCCCGTAGCTGTTCCTTGTTCTCGGGCTTCAGCAGGGTCTCCAGAGTCCCCGCCGGCAGCTTCGCGAACGCTTCGTCAGTCGGGGCGAAAACGGTGAATGGCCCCGGTCCTTTGAGCGTCTCCGTTAACCCAGCAACCTCCAAGGCTTTGACCAAAGTGCTGAACTTGCCCGCTTTGGTCGCCGTCTCGACGATATCGCCTGCGGCCTGCATTGATTGTTTCTGCATTGATTGCTGCCCGCTCGTTTCGGTGCTCTGCTGTTGCCCTCCCATGTCCTGCGTTCGTGCCGCAAATGCGGCGACCAAGACGAAAAAGGCCCCGATCAAAATTCGTTTCGACATTTTCTCCTCCCTAGTTTGGATTTTTACTGTTAGTGACGAGCAAATTAGGCGAGGCTTTTAACGAAGCGGTCACAAACTCGTCAGCATTGGCTCACGGTTGCCATCTATTGCGCTTGCGATTCGATTGCGATTGACTTGTCTTCGAAGGCTTGATCGCCAACAGCATCACGCCGATACATTGCGCTTGCGATTCGGTTGCGATTAACTTATCGTGTGAGATCTCATTCGAGGAGGGTTTCGCTTGCAGTTCGATTGCCGTTAGATTGTGGCATGAGATGAGGCGTTGATTCTAACTGCGCACGACCGGTTGAGCACCGAGTGCGCGGCGCAAAAAGCAAGTTCGATTTTCAGAGGCACATAGCCTAGTGAATGATTCTGCGCGATGCACCGAGCGAGGCTCTTTCGCCGATTTTGCCGAAGGAGGGCGCGATGAAAGACTTGTCGCACATTGATGCTGCGGGACGGGCGCGCATGGTAGATGTGAGCGCCAAGCAAGAGACGCTGCGTCGCGCCGTCGCCTCGGCGCGCGTTTTCGCTTCGCCGCAAACGATGGCGGCCATCGGCGATGGCACGACGCCCAAGGGCAATCTCGTGGAAACAGCACGGCTGGCAGGCATCATGGCAGCCAAACGCACGTCTGAATTGATCCCGCTGTGCCATTCGATTGTGCTTTCACACGTTGATGTGCGCATCGAGATCGAACGCGATGGATTCCGTCTCGAAGCGGAAGCTGCGGCGCGCGCACAAACGGGCGTCGAAATGGAAGCGCTCACCGCCGTGAGCATCGCCGCGCTAACTATCTACGACATGTGCAAATCGCTGGATCGAACGCTGCGCATCGGCGATGTGCAGCTCGAGCTGAAGACTGGAGGCAAATCGGGAGAGTACCGCAGGGTGAACCGCGACTCCATCGAAGGATAGAGATCGCGGATTTCGCGTTAGGCGACTACGTCGTTGATTCGGCAAATTGAACCAGAAATCCGTCGAAGGGGCGAGAACTGCTCATTAGTCCTTTGGTAAGTTTGGACAAACCAGTTATCCTATCCACATGAAGTTGAGCGAGTGGGCGAGGAAACAAGGTATCTCGTACAAGACCGCCTGGCGCTGGGTCCGACAAGGGAAGATGCCGGTTCCCTTTGAACAGACGCCTACTGGGACGATCCTGATCAAGGAACCGGAGACCACCTCCCATACGGTGGCCCTGTATGCTCGTGTGTCCAGCGCCGACCAGAAGGCCGACCTGGACCGGTTAGAAAAACGGGGGAGCGCGAGGGGGCTGTAATCCCCCTCAATTCATTGAGGGG
>NZ_PSLQ01000059.1:18928-22816 GCF_040289685.1 Pyrinomonas sp. | reverse complement strand
TTATACCGTCTGAATTCAGGCTTGATAGCGGGGCTGAACGCGCCGCGCCGTCCTTTGATTCTTCGCGTGGCACTATGCTGATTGTCGCGCCCTTACGTGGCATTACAAATGCCGCGTGTCCTGTCCTTCGTTGCCCTTCTCAAAGAGGATGCGCTCAGAAGTCTCAGTAACCTTCTCGTTCTTCAAGCGAGACTTTGCCGCGGAAAAAACGGTAGAGAAAGATGAAGTAACCGACGGCGAGCGCCATCCCGATGAACCACCAGATGAAACCGACGCGTAGGCCATACGACCCGCTCTGCGCGTTGAAGATCGTCAAGCTACGCGCTGGATCGGTGGTCGCTGGAAGCAAGTACGGGTACATGGCGAAAGCCGCCCCGCCGAGCATCGCGGCGATGTAGAGCGTCGAGAAGAGAAAAGCGGCAAGATCATGCCCGCGTCGCTGATAGCGACGCATCCCGACGACGGAAGCGATAACCGCTAATGGGATCAGCCATCCCCACCAGTGCGCGCGGAAGTTATCGAGGACCTGCGGGCGCACGCTGAGCGTCGCAACGAGACTCAAGATGGTGAACGCGACGATCAGATACCAGCCTCTGGCGGCTGCGCGCCGCGCGCGTTCGTTGAGCGAGCCTTCGGTTTTGTAGGCGATCCAGTGCGCGCCGTGCACGGCGAGCGTAGCGAAGGCCATTAGTCCCGTAAGCACCGTGTACCAATCGAGGATGCCGGGCTGTGGCCCGACCTTGAAATCGGTCCACAGGGGTGCGAAGAAGAAGCCGCGCTCATCGAGCGGAACGCCGCGAACGACATTGCCGATCGCCGCCCCGAAGAAGATCGCCAGCAACAAGCTCGACGCGCTGAAGACGAAATCAAAGAACTCGCGCCACAGCGGGCTATCAACGTGCGAACGAAGTTCGATCCCAATGCCGCGCAACATCAAAAGCCAGAGGACGATCATCAACGGCAAGTAGAAACCGCTGAAGCTCGATGCGTAAAGCAAGGGGAAAGCGAAATAGAGCGCGCCGCCAGCGGCGATCAACCAAACCTCGTTCCCATCCCAAACCGGACCAATGCTGCGCAAGATCAACCGACGTTCAGCTTCGTCTTTGGCGACCAGAAGATGTATGATCCCGGCGCCGAGATCGAAACCATCGAGCACGACGTAAGCGATCAACATCAACGCGACGAGGATGAACCATAACGTCTCCATGTAACCTCTCCTTGAACGCGATTGCAGGATGGACGCTATTTGCGCTAAACGTTCACAACGCCTCCATCTAGCTGCCCCCTTTCTTCCCGATCCATTGGCGAGCCATTCACATCACCTCGAACGCGCACGGACGGGCCGGGAACGCTGGATAGAGCATCGTCCGCCAACGAGTTGTTCACCTCATCTGAGCCCCTCAACCGCCCGACACCGCCATTGGATCCGGTCAGAACTTACACGACGAGTCATCTCAAACTTTCAATCGCCCGTTTCGGGCAAGATCTTCGCGCTCGGCGGAATCGCGCTCGGTTCAACAGAGAGGAACTTCGGCCCGTGTTCAATCTCGCGCCAGATCAAGAAGAGGAAGAGTATCCCAAGCGCCAAGTACATCCCCATGAAACCGATCAGCGTGAACATCCCGTTGCCCGCCGAAACGGTCGGCGAGTAGCCTTCGGACGTGCGCATCAGCCCGTAAACGAGCCACGGTTGACGCCCAAGTTCGGCGGTCATCCATCCGGCGGTGTTGGCGATGTAAGGGAAGGGGAAGCTGAGCATCAAGATCCAGAGCATCCAGCGCGCGTCGTAAAGCCTCTTTCGCCATAAGAGGAACGCGGCGACAACCGCGATGGCGATGAAGATCGTCCCCAGCCCGACCATGATGTGATAGCTGTAGTAAAGCAACGGAATGTTATCGGGCCACTGATCACGCGGGAAAGCATCGAGACCTTTAACTTCCGCTTCCCACCGACGATAAGTGAGAAAGCTCAACATCTTCGGCACTGTGATCGGATTATCGAGCCGTTCCTTTTCGACATCCGGCTGCCCGATGATGACGATGGGCGCACCCGCTTCTGTGCGAAACAGCCCTTCCATCGCCGCTAGCGTCGCCGGTTGATGGCGCGCAACCATCCTTCCTTGCGCGTCGCCGAGCGGGTAAAGTTGCAACAGCGTGCAGACGAGCGCCGCGATCACGCCCGTCTTCAGAAATAGCCGCCCATACTCCTCTTGCTTGTGCGCGAGCAGATAAAAAGCGCCCACCGCTGCCATGACGAAAGCTGCGGTGATCACCGCGCCGTTCATGTTGTGTAGGTATTGCCAGATCGCCCAAGGGTTAGTCAAAAGCGCCCAGAAGCTCGTCAGCTGCGCCACACCATCGGGACTGATCTCGTATCCAACCGGATGCTGCATCCACGCGTTCGTGACGATGATGAAATATCCGGAGAGCCACGAGCCGAGAAAGACCATGAAGGCGGCGACCCAGTGCCAGCGCGGGCCGAGACGCCGTTCGCCGAAAAGAAAGAGACCGAGAAAAGATGATTCGAGGAAGAAGGCGAAAACCCCTTCCATGGCGAGCGTCGTGGCGATCACCCCGCCGGAGTAGTGAGCGAACTCGGCCCAATTCGTGCCAAACTGAAACTCCATCGGGATGCCGGTGATAACGCCGAACAGAAAGTTTATGGCGAAGATACGCATCCAGAAGCGAGCGGCGTGATTGTATCGCTCATCGCCCCGCCACAAGGCAAGCGATTTGAGGATGACGATCAGCGGCGCAAGCCCCATCGTCAATTGCGGGAAAAGATAGTGGTAGGTGACGGTGAAAGCGAAATGAAGCCGGTGGATGACTTCCGCATCCATTTTCCCCTCTCTCCTCCTTCTCGCCGAACTCTCATCTCGATAAAACGCCGCGCGTTCACTTCCCAAGAGGGACTTTCGATTGCCTCACGATTCGGCGCCCGTCCCTCTCGCATAGAAGGGCAAAGAGCATGCCAGCTCGCAAAGCCACGTTTCAACCCGACCGCAAAACGCATGATCAACCCAACATGCGCGAATTCACGCACCGCAAGTGGGCGATTTTGCGCCCCCTTGCTCAATCTACCTTTAGCTATTAGCTCTTCAAGCTTCTCAATTCAATCCGTGGGCCGATCTTATCGCGTGAAGATCAACGTGTGACGTCCTCCCACGAATTCATTCGGGGGCATCCTTTAGGATGCGCGCAGGTTCTTGCGCTTCGGGCGCGTGGACCGTATGCAATCCCAGCTGGACGCGACAAAACCACGGGCCGCGCCACCCGGCCACTACTCCCCTGTGCCACGCCAAGGCGCAGCGTGAGAGATACATGGAATACACACTCATGAATGTTTAGCTCGCCGTTCACAAAGATTCCAGAGGAGATCGAATCTAGCTCCGCGCCCTGCACCTGACAAAGCTGAAGATAAGCGCGGTCGCAAGTAAGAGCGTGACGAAAATTCGGTCGCCGAGCAGATCGGAAGTGATCATCGTAATGATCCAGTAAAGGATAAACGTAACGATAACGTAACGCTTCAGCCACCGATGCCCCTGCAAAGAGATCAGCACCAACATCGTCAACCAAAAGTTAGCCGTTGCGCCTAAAAGAGTCTTGACGGAGAGCGTGTCGAAAACGATCCAATCTTTCATCAGCTTCCTCCTTTCCTCTTTAGTTCAACGCCATTGGGTTTGTGCGAGCGCGCTTCGATAGCGCGCCCACCAATCTCTCAATGCGCTGGACCGACGGTGAGAAGCCACCTCATCAAAACGGCCATTGAGTTAGAGGCTTCTCACCGCCACTGCGCTCGCTCGCCAACCGCAGCCCCGGATCGCCTTGGCACATCGTTGACTTTGAGGGCGATCGCCGCGAAAGGCAACATCACAAACCGCAAACCTGA
>NZ_PSLQ01000059.1:0-18828 GCF_040289685.1 Pyrinomonas sp. | reverse complement strand
AAAACTCCTATACATGCTACACCTAAAGTTCCACCACAAAGAGTTATCAAACCGGTTATACCACCGACGTATGCTGCAACAGCAACTAAACAATCGACTGCTTCAGCCGCACAGTCAAAGTTATCGCCGCTCATGAGCGGATCGCCCCAGCCTCTTCCGACGCCGCTTCCCCACCAACTGCTGCCGCCGAAGCCCCAGCCGAACGGGTCAGAGCAGTTGTAGCTGAAGTTATACCCAGCGTCGTAGATTGACTGGTACCAGTTGCTCCACCCGTCTTGCCACGGAGAGAAGATACAGTTCCACCAGTCATCAAACAGCATGGTCCTCGTCTTATAGCCCGCCCGCTCGAACTTGACGGCGCGGCTCTCCAGCTTGATGGCGATGACACGACCGTTGAAGCTGCGTTCGATGCCAAAACGACGACCATCGCTCATCAAGAGCCGGATGATCTTTCCGCTCTGGTCCCGCTCGACCACCATCCGATTGCCTTGATCGTCTGAAATGGCCTTCAGCCTGCCTCTGCGGTCATACTCCATCCGCTTCGCGCTTCCGCGTGCATCCGTGTATTCGGTCAAAGCGCCGCGCGCGTCGTAACGGAAGCGCCGCGTCATGCCCGCCGAATTTGTGAGCGCAACGATTCGACCGACTTCGTCCCGCGCAGCAGAGACCCATGCTCCTTGCGCTGTGATCAGCTTCTTCACTGCGCCGCTCGCATCTCGCTCCAATGCAACGGCGCGTCCGCCCGACGCGCGCTCTTTGATCAGCAAGCCGCGCGCATCGTACTCGTAGTTGAAGGTCAAGCCCGATGGCAAACGGTCAGCCACCATGCGCCCCACGGCATCTCGCTGCGTTATGAAACGACCGAGCTGTGGGTCAACGAAGGCTATTTCGTTGCCCAAAGTATCATGCTCGAAGCCGTAGGTTTCGCCTCCGCTTGCGGTCAAAGCGACGAGACGGCCGCGTTCGTCATAGCGCGCGCGGTAGTTACGGGTCGCATCCGTACTGCGCGCTTCGATGACATTCCCTTTTTCATCAAGCGTGTAATCGGTGCGTACAGATCCTCGCGTCTCGCTCACCAAGCGCCCGCGCGAGTCGTAGGCGAAACTCTTTTCCGTTCCATCCGACAGCCTCTGCCGAACGACGCGGTTCTGCGCGTCGTAATCGACCTGCGCTTCGCTTCCGACGCCGACTACAACTCGCACTGGACGATTTGCTTGATTATACTCGACGCGCGTTATCTCTCCGTCCGCATCGCTTGCCTTGATGAACAACCCATCCGCAGTATGCTCGTAAGTCTGTTCTACTCCCAGCGGATCGGTCACGAGCGTTCGTCGCGATGGGGCGGGACCGTTGTTATCATACTTGTACTCGTAGAGCGACACTGCATCGCCCGTCTGTAGAACGCGCCCCGACAACGAATCGTAACTTGCGCTCAACACCGTTCGTCCTTCGGGATCGAGCACTCGGCTCAAACGCCCAGCTTGGTATTCGTACTTCCACTCCGCGCCAGCAGCGTCAATGACGCTCGTTAGAAGTCCACTGCTGTAGCGGAACGAGACTTGTCTTCCTGCGTGATCTCGCACCGAGACCAGTCGCTTACTCAAACCGAAAGACCAATTGAGATCTATCTTCGCACCTTCGGTCGAAAGCGAAATGATGCGGCCAGTTGCATCCCGTTCTATTCTCATTCGGTTACCGTTCGCGTCGGCGATTTCCGCCAGAAGATATTCGTCGCCGTTCGGAAGATAGGTCCGCACCATTCCGGGAAGATCACTGATTTCTTCAACGATCTTGCCTTCGGACAGATCGAATGCTTGATGCTGCCCTGGCTCTGGTCTTTCGAGCACAAAACGAGCCCCGCTTTGACGCACAAAGCTCAACGTCGAGCCGCTGCCGGTCTTCATTACAGCGCGGTCACCCTGAACTGAAATTCGGTCATCGAAACCAAATGACCAACCGAGTCCCAGTCCACGATCCTCACCATCGCTAGCGTAAACCCGTTGAAAGATGAGCGGCATCGCCCCTGGAATTTGCAGATCAACGATCGCGAAAGACAGATCGCCGCGCGCTGTGCTGACGAAATTGACTCGCGCTCCCTCGAAAGATCTCCTGACTATGGGGAGCAACGGAGCGGGGCGCGTGCGCTGCCCTAACACAGCCAGTTCTTCTAACTAAGCCAAAGCTTGTTCTTCTGGAGCGGTTTGCTGAGCGCTCGCAGAACATGGTGAGCAGCTCCTTTTCGAGGCGCTAGCCCTATCTTCGGCACTTAATTTGCGGGGGGGGGCGTAAGCAATTGGACCGACTGAAAGGAAGACCATGGAAATCGAAACGAGATATGCAGAAAAACGACCTGTTGTTTTTCGCAACATGATTCTCCTCCAGCTTTTGAATCGGCTGCTTTGAGCAGCGAGAGAATGGGTGGCTCTGCCGTTTAGCCGTACATATGGCTGCGCTCTTTCAGCCAATACGCAGCCGACGCTTCCCTCCTGCCAGCCTGCGCGATAACCGCGCTCGAGGGAGGCTGTCCGTCGGGGTCGACAACACTCCGGGATTAACGCGAGCAGGATTGCTGCAAAGCTTATCTGGGGGCGTTTTTCTTGTCAACATCTTTTTGGCGAATCCTGGGAGCATGTCGCGCGTCCTACGGGCGCGGATCAGTTTGACCCTCTCGCTTTTCAACATACGGCAGCCCGCGAGGCGCGGCCCCTTACGCCGTTTTGTTGAAAAGACCCACGCTTTTTGAAAGCGCGCCCGTATGCCGTTTTGTTGATAAAGATTGGAGCTTCGATGCTGGTCCGATCAGGTCACCTTGTTCACTCGGACAGAGAGATCAAAAGCCCCGTCTCTTGCGAGACAGGGCTTCGGTTGCATGCGAGGTCAGCGACTCAAGGCAGCGAAAGTCGCCATCGTTCAGACGCCGTGATGCCGCTTTCGCGAGACGATGATGGTCTTATTCTCCTTTGATCTTCTTTACTTCTTCGATCAACGTCGGCACGACTTCGAACAGATCGGCGACGATGCCATAATCGGCGATATCGAAGATGGGCGCCTCCGGATCCTTGTTGACTGCGACGATGGTTCCAGAGTTCTTCATGCCGACCAGATGCTGAATTGCGCCGCTGATGCCGAGCGCGACGTAGAGTTTGGGCGCCACCGTCTGTCCTGATGAGCCAATCTGTCGGTCGATGGGCAGCCAACCGGCATCGCATATCGGACGCGACGCAGCGATCTCGCCGCCGAGCGCTTCGGCCAGTTTTTGCGCCAGCGCAAGATTCTCCTGGCTCTTGATGCCACGACCAACGGCGACGATGACTTCCGCTTTGGATAGATCAACCGCTTGTTTGACCTCTTGGAATGCCGGCTCCGGCTTGGTGCGCGGCTCGACCACCTCCACGTTCATCTTCTCGACTTCACACTTTGCCGTCCCCTTGGTCGCTTGGTCTGCGCGGTACGCTCCGGCTTGGAAAGTGACGAAGATGGGCGGCTCGCCGTCGGCGACGACGTCGGCATCCATCTTGCCCAAGAAGATGCGCCGCGTGAAGACCGGGCTCCCGCCGTTCACGTTAGCGCGGATGCAATCGCTGATCAGATCGCGCCCGAAACGGGCGGCGAGCTTGGGAGCGAAATCGCGCACCAAATAGGTGTGCGGCAGGACGACGTGTTGCGGTGCGACGGCGCGCACAACCTGTTCCATCGCTTGCGCGTAGGCGTCGGGCGTGTACTCGGCCAGAAGTTCATGGTCCACTTGAATGACGCGCCCGAGTTCGTATTCGGCAAGCTGTGTCGCTAGCCCTTCGATCTTGTGTCCCAAAACGACAGCGACCACCGCTGCGTTCAAAGCTCGCCCCAACTGCTGGCCCGCAGCGAGAGCCTCAAAGGCTGTGCGATTGAAATTGCCGCCGCGCTGTTCGGCAAACACTAGAATGCTTCCGCTCATACTTCAATCAACTCCCCCAAAACTTGCACCCCTGTTGAATCCTTGCTCGCGCTCCCACCTGCACGCCGATCGCATCTCCTTTGCGATGCGCTGGCGTTAGATGATGCGCACTTCGGCGTGCAGCTTCTCAGCTAGCTGCGCCGCAGCCGCTTTGGCATCGCCGTCTCCTAAAAACTGCGTCTGTTTGCTCTTCTGCGGGAAATAGACCTTGGTCAGACGCTGGTGAACCAACCCGCTCACTGCGGTGACGTCCGGCTGCACTTCGCGTATCTCTTTCTTTTTCGCCGCCATGATACCCTTCAATGTAGCGTAGCGAATTTGGTTGATGCCGGATTGAATTGTCAACAACGCCGGTAGCGGCACGGTGGACCATTGATACCAACCGCTTTCGAGTTCGCGTTTGACGCGCAACAGGCCATCGCGCTTTTCGACTTCGATGACAATGGTCGCGTGCGGCAGGCCGAGGAGTTCGGCTACGATGACGCCCGTTTGTGCGTAACCGTAATCATCCGACTGAAGGCCGGTCAAAATGAGATCAGCCGCTTCACCGCGTATGGCATCGGCGATCACGCGCGCGGCAGCCAACGGCGGAAGATGGACCAGATCATCGCCCACGATGTGGATGGCGCGGTCGGCCCCGCGCGCGAGCGCGTCTTTGATCGTCGTCTTCACGCGCTGCGGCCCCATCGAACAGACGATCACTTCGCCGCCGTGTTTCTCTTTGAGCCGCAAAGCCTCTTCCAGCGCGTAGGCGTCTGATTCATTGGCCTCGTACGAAAGATCGCTCTCCTCGATCCACGTCCCTTCCCTGTTGATGCGCAAGATCGCATCCTTGTCCGGCACCTGCTTGACTAAGACGATGATCTTCATCTTCGCTCACTCCTCGTAACGACGGAAAAGAAGCGCGGCGTTGGTTCCACCGAACCCGAATGAATTCGAGAGCGCGCACTCGACTTGCGCTTCGCGCGGTTCATTGGGAACGTAATCGAGATCGCACGCCGGATCGGGCGTCGTGTAGTTGATCGTCGGCGGCAACATGTTGCGCGCAATCGCCAGAACCGAAAAGACGGCCTCGATTCCGCCCGCCGCGCCGAGCAGATGGCCGGTCATCGATTTGGTCGAACTGACGGCCAGCTTGTAGGCATGATCGCCGAAAGCCTTCTTGATCGCCAACGTCTCCAGCCGATCGTTGTAGGGCGTCGAGGTGCCGTGCGCGTTGATGTAGCCGACCTGTTCCGGCGCGACTCCGGCATCGCGCATCGCCATCTGCATGACGCGCACCGCGCCCGAAGCGGTCTCATCCGGCTGTGTGATGTGGTAGGCGTCAGCGGTCATGCCGTAGCCAACGATCTCGGCGTAGATGCGCGCGCCGCGCCGCCGCGCAAACTCCAGCTCCTCGAGGATCATGATCCCAGCCCCTTCGCCGATGACGAAACCGTCGCGGTCAGCGTCGAAGGGGCGCGACGCCCGCAGCGGATCGTCGTTGCGCGTCGAGAGCGCGCGCATGGCGGCAAAGCCTGCGACGCTCATCGGCGTGATGGCCGATTCGGCGCCGCCGCAGATCATCACATCGGCGTCTCCGCGCTGGATGATCTTGAACGAATCGCCGATGGCATGCGCGCCAGCCGAACACGCTGTGGCCGTGGCCGAATTGGGGCCTTTGGCTCCGGTGCGAATCGAGACTTGACCGGCAGCCAAGTTAACGATGGCCGAGACGATGAAAAACGGCGAGATACGTTCTGGCCCCTCGTTCAAAAGTTTGGAATGTTCGCGCTCGATGGCCCAGAAGTCCCCGATGCCGCTGCTGATATAAGTGCCGACCCGCTCGGCGATTTCGGGCGTGATCCGCAAGCCGCTGTCGCGCAGCGCCTCGTCCGAGGCGGCGATGGCGTAGTGGATGAAAGAGCCCATCTTGCGCGCCTCCTTCTTCTCGACGTAGTTGAGCGGATCGAAGTCTTTGATCTCGGCGGCGATCCTGACGGGAAAGGTCGAAGCATCGAACTTGCTGATGTAAGCGACGCCGCTACGTCCCGCCATCAAACTGGACCACGTCGCCTCGACCGAATTGCCGATCGGCGTGACGAGCCCAAGACCTGTGACTACGACGCGACGTTTCAAGGTCCACCCCTCTTCTTGTTTGGTTCTCGAGCGGCGCGCACCGCGCGTTTTGAAACGCTTTGTCGCAACGCGCCGCGATCAAACGAAGACGGCGAAGCAAGTGCGCGCTTCGCCGTTTCGCGTCACGATTTCTTCAAGTGCTGATCGATGTAGTTGTAAGCGTCTCGCACGCTCTGGATCTTCTCGGCGTCTTCATCTGGGATTTCGATGCCGAACTCTTCTTCAAACCGCATGACGAGCTCCACCGTATCCAATGAATCGGCGCCGAGATCGTCGATGAAGCGCGCGTTGGGCGTCACCTCGTTTTCGTCCACCCCTAGCTCATCGACGATGATCTGTTTGACTTTCGCTTCGATCTCCGGATCGGGCATTTGCGCTTGCTCCTCCTAATCGAAATGATGAAACCTCTTTGATTCGTTTCCGCGCGTTGATTTTACGAGACCGCGCTCTGTCTCGTGCCGTTTTGCGCGGCGCGCAAGCTGCTTGTGTCCTCGACGTTCAACGTGCGCGCCGTGGAAACGGTCTGTCTGATCAATCCAGAAAGAACCTTTCCCGGGCCGACTTCGATGAAAAGCCCGACGCCTTCGCTCGCTAGCCGCTCGACCGACTCGCGCCACCGCACGGGCGACGCGACCTGCCTGATCAACGCCGCACGCGCTTCCGCTCCGCGACGGATGATGGTCGCTTCGACGTTGGTCACAAGCGGTACGTCGAGATCGCGGAACTCTACTCGTTCGAGTTCGCGCGCGAGTCTGTCAGCAGCCGGACGCATCAACGCGCAATGAAATGGCGCGCTCACGGGCAATCGCACGGCGCGCCGCGCTCCACGCGCGCGCAGCAGCTCGATGGCGCGGTCAACGGCGCTCGCATGACCGGCAATGACTACCTGCGCGGGCGAATTGATGTTCGCCGGAGCGCAAACCTCTCCGTTGGCCGCCTCGCGGCACGCTTCTTCTACGACCTCAAGGCTCGCGCCGAGAATGGCCGCCATTGCGCCGACGCCCACGGGCACGGCCTCTTGCATGTAACGCCCGCGAAGGCGCACTGTCCGCAAGGCGGTGGCGAAATCCAGCGCCCCGGCGGCAACCAGCGCCGAGTACTCGCCCAAACTGTGACCGGCGACGAAATCCGGCGTCGGCAGCCCTTCGCTCTGCGCGACGCGCAGCGCGGCAACCGAGACGGTCAAAATCGCCGGTTGCGTGTTCTCGGTCAATCGCAATTCCTCGTCCGGACCTTGGAAGCACAAGCGCGATAAGGCGCATCCCAAAGCTTCGTCCGCTTCCTCGAAGACCCGTCGCGCAACGACGAAGTTCTCCGCAAGATCGCGCCCCATGCCAGCGCTTTGCGACCCCTGACCGGGGAAGACGTACGCAACTCGGCTCATCGTCATTCGGTTCTACAACACGCTATGCGCAAAAAGCAAGCAGCACGGTCTTCAGCACATTCGCGACTCCGCTGATCGCAAGACGCCCTTTCGCGCCAAACCCTTCTCTTCCCAACCCCAACAACGTTACCATCGCAACAGCGCTCCGCCCCACGTTACGCCGCCGCCAAACGAGGCCATCAGCACCAGATCGCCTGGACGGATGCGCTCCTGCTCGATGCATTCATCGAGCGCGATCGGGATCGAAGCCGACGACGTGTTGCCGTGCCACGCGATGTTCGAATAGACCCGGCCCGCATCTACGCCGAGTTTTTCGGCCACCGCATCGGTGATCCGTTGATTGGCTTGGTGCGGGATGAAGAGCGCGACATCAGCGGCGCTTTTGCCCGCCTCGCCTAGCACCTCGAGCGAAATCTCCGCCATAGCGCGCACGGCCACCTTGAACAGCTCGTTGCCGCGCATCTTGTAGTAGTGCAGGCCGCACGCCAAAGTCTCGGGAGTCGTCCCCAACCGCGTGCCGCCGCCCGGAGCGTGAAGATGCTCGGCGTAGCGCCCGTCGGAGCGGATGCGCGTGGCGAGAATGCCCCGTTCCGGCTCGACTGGACCGAGCACGGCGGCGCCGGCGCCGTCGCCGAAGATGACGCACGTCGAGCGATCGGTGTAATCAACGTAGCGCGTCAGAATCTCAGCCCCGATGACCAACGCATAGCGCGCTTGCCCGCCGCGGATCATCTGATTAGCGAGCGCCAGCCCATAGATGAAACCGGAACAAGCCGCCGCCAGATCGAACGCCGCGGCACGATGCGCGCCGAGTTCGGCTTGCACGAGACAGCCCGTGGAAGGCAAAAGCTGGTCCGGCGTCACCGTCGCGCAGATCAGCAAATCAACGTCCAGCGGATCGATGCGCGCGCGCTCGATCGCTTGTCGCGCGGCGCGCACGGCAAATAGCGACGTGTATTCGTCGGGCGCAGCCTTGTGCCGCTGCTTGATCCCCGTGCGCGTCGTGATCCACTCGTCGGATGTATCGACCATCTTCTCCAAATCGGCGTTGGTCAACACACCTTCCGGATAGGAGCGACCTGTCCCGATGATCCCTGCGTTCGGCATCTTTTGACGATTCCTCGCTGTGGTCAGAGGGCGCGGCGCGCGACGCCTCGGTCGAGCATGGCGGCGGCGATGCCCCGTTCGATCTTCTCGTTGGTTTCGTTCAATACGAAATCGCGCGCGTTGCGAATGGCGTTGCGCAGCGCGCGCGCATTGGAGCTGCCGTGTGTGATCATGACCACGCCGCGCACGCCGAGCAGCGGCGCGCCGCCCGTCTCCGTGTAATCGAGCCTTCGTTTGATGTTGCGAAAGGCCGGGCGCGCCAGCATCGCCCCCGTGCGTGCGATCACCGAGGCGCTCAATTCGCGACGAATGAGCGCGACCATCACATCCGACAGCCCTTCGGAAAGCTTGAGCATGACGTTGCCCGTGAAACCGTCGGTGACGATCACATCGACGTTGCCGGTAAACACGTCGCGCCCCTCGACATTGCCGACGAAGTTCAACTGCTCGACGCCGCGCAACAGCGCGAACGCCTCTTTCGTCAGCTCGTTGCCCTTGACCTCTTCCTCGCCGATGCTCACCAGTCCGACCGTGGGGCGCTCGATGCCGAGCACGGCGCGCGCGTAAGCGTCGCCCATGATGGCGAATTGGACCAGATGAACCGGTTTGCAATCGGAATTCGCGCCGACATCTAACAACAGCGTCGGGCGCCCCGTCTTGGTCGGGATCTGCGCGGCCAGCGCTGGCCGGTCCACTTCGGGCAACGTGCCGAGCACCATCATCGCCGTCGCCATCGCCGCACCGGTATTGCCGGCGGTGACGAACCCGTCCGCTTTACCATCGGCGACCAATTTCATGCCGACACGCAAAGAGCTTCTCTTCTTGCGCCGGACGGCCACAGCCGCCGGTTCGTCCATGCGAACGACCTCAGGCGCTTCGATCAGTTCGATGCCTGCATCGCCTTGCGCGCGCCACCCGCAGCGTCGAAGTTCCGGCTCGAGTTTTTCGGGTTGGCCGACCAATGCGATGCGCACGCCGAAATCGCGGGCCGCAGCCAATGCGCCATCTATCTCGGCGTGCGGCGCATGATCTCCACCCATGGCATCCACGGCGATTCGCACCATGTGCTCTTCAGCCCTGTCTGCGATGCGCTGAGGACCGCATTTACAGCTCTTGTTCGACGCGCAACACGACGCGCCCTTTGTAGTAACCGCACTTCAGACACACCCGATGCGGCAGGCGCGGCTCTTGACAATTCGGACAGAGCGACAGGCTTGGCGCGCGCAACGCATCGTGCGCGCGCCGCTTGTTGCGTCTCGATTTCGAATGGCGTCGTTTTGGATTGGGCATGGCGTATCAAAATCTCCTCAACAAGAATCTCGTAGTCAACATTAACCGGTTTCGTCCTAAGCAAAAGTGGCGGTCAGCATCAAAATCGAAGTCCCCGCAACAAAAAATTGGACCGTCAACCCACTTCTCTCCCAGCCGAGCTCGATGCGCGGCACGCAAAAAGGCGCGATCAATCTTGCTCGGACTCCTTCCGCTCTTTCCAAGCAGCCAGCGCCGCCCAGCGCGGATCCGTCTCGGACGAGGAGCACCGGCATTCTTCAACGTTCAGATCAGCGCCGCATCGCGTGCACAATCCACGACACTCTTCGCGACAGAGCCGTTGCAGCGGAAACGCCAGCAACAATTGTTCGCGCACCAGTTCGTCGAGATCAACGAAACCGTCGTTGAAAACCGATTGGCCCATGTCTTCGGCGCGAAGTTCTAAGTTCTCGTCCGTCGCGTCATCTTCTTCGGGCACGTAGGCGACGTCGATTTTAACCTCAAACTGCGTTTCGAACTCGCGCAAGCAGCGGTCACAATGCACTTCAACGCGCGCGGCGAGATCGCCGCGCAGTAGCACTTCGCGCCCTTTACGCCAAACTCGACCGCGCACTGCCACGGGAGCGAGCAAGCGCGCCTCTTCGAGCCTGATCTCCTCGGGCGCATATTCGTGCTGAAAGAGCGTGCCCTCGGCGCTGAGCTTTTCGACCTCGAACCTCATCGGTCTTGGCTCCTTGTTTTTGCGCGACCCTCACCAGAGGCACAAAAGGAGCAATTATAACGGTCGTCGCACCAGTGTCAATCTCAGAGCGGGGCGTTAAATTCGCCGCGCTCATGCGCTTCCCGTCACCAGAGAGGCCAACGTTGCGCGCAAACGCTCGACCTCTTTGGTGAGCCGCTCGACCCGATTCTCCAGCGCGGATAGGCGCGCCAGAATGAATTCGTCGTGCGAAGCGAACTCTTCCTCCTCGAAACGCAACGCGGCTGGACGCGAAACGATCATCAGCCGCATCCCGCACTTCGCACAGAACTCATCGCCCAAAGGATTGCGCGCCAAGCAGTGCAGACAAAAGACATGTTCCGCGTCCGTCGTCGCCATGGCTTTCAGTACTCGTAAAAGCCGCGTCCCGTCTTACGCCCCAACCATCCCGCATCGACGTAACGTTTGAGCAACGGACAAGGCCGGTATTTCGGGTCGCCCATCTCTTGGTAAAGGACGTTCAGGATGGCCAGACAAACGTCCAGTCCGATCAAATCGGCCAGCGTCAACGGCCCCATCGGGTGGTTCATGCCCAGTTTCATGATGCCATCGATGGCCTCGCGCGTCGCTACGCCTTCCTGCAACGCGAAGATCGCCTCGTTGATCATCGGCATCAAGACCCGGTTCGAGACGAAGCCGGGCGAATCGCCGCATTCGAGCGGCGTTTTGCCGAACTCTTCGGCAAGCGCGCGCGTCTGCGCGCACGTCTCGTCCGAAGTCGCAAGGCCACGCACGATCTCGACCAATTTCATCACCGGCACCGGATTCATGAAATGCATGCCGATCACTTTATCGGGTCGTCTGGTCACGGCACCTAATTTGGTGATCGAAATGGAAGAGGTGTTCGAGGCGAGAATCACTTCCGGGCGCGTCGTGCGGTCCAACACGCGAAAGACTTCCGTTTTGATCGCCACGTCTTCGCTCACGGCCTCGATAACGAAGTCCGCATCCGCCAGCGCTTCCCATTCGGTGGTCGTCTCGATCCGACCGATGATCGCGCTCTTCTCATCCGCACTCAGTCGCCCTTTCTCCACATCGCGGGCCAAGTTGCGTTCGATCGTCGCCAGCCCACGCTGAAGATACTCTTCTTTGACGTCGCGCATGACGACGTGATAACCGGCACGTGCAGCCACCTGCGCGATCCCGTTGCCCATCGTCCCTGCGCCGACGACGCCGATCCGTTTGCTCATCGTCCGTTCAACTCCGCTGCGCTGATCGGTTGAAGATCGATCGCTTAAAACTTTAAACCGCTCTCGACAAAAACGCTAGTTCCCCTGCGCTCATACGTCCTTCACCCGCGATTTCGACCTCGCGCTCCCGCGCAAGCCATAATGGCATCTTGCCTTCGCGCCTCAACTCCGTCGCAAACATCTGGCGCTGACGATGGACCACACAAACGAGCCGCGTGTTTTTCACACGCGGCTTCGTTGAACGCCGCGCAGAGGCTATGCTCTAATTCTTTGCGGGCGGATTCCCGTTCTTTGTTTGCCGCGCAGCGAAGAGATGGGCGCCGACTGGGAAGCAATGAGCCAACGAGAAGCGCGCGTTGGCTTCCGCACCGCGAATCACATATCAACGGGATTGAAAGGATTGAAAGGAGAGCGATGAGCGAACGAGAAGCGAAAGCGGCTCGCGTCGACGATCTGAAAGACGGAGAGATGCGACAGGTCTCGGTGGATGGAACGCAGATACTGCTTGTGCGCATCGCCGGAAGCTTTCACGCCATTGGCGCCTACTGCACGCACTATGGCGCGCCGCTCGTTGAAGGCGCGCTTTGCGGTCGCAAGGTCATTTGCCCTTGGCATCACGCCTGTTTCGACGTCACCACGGGCGACCTCGAAGAACCGCCCGCGCTCGATGCGCTGCCGCATTATCAAACCCGCATCGAAGACGGACACGTCATCGTTTCGCTGCCAGATCAACCGAGCGACCGCCGCGCGCCGAAGATGAGCACACGTTCGGTGGAAGACGCGCGCACCTTTGTCATCTTGGGCGGCGGCGCAGCTGGTTACATGGCGGCACAAACGTTGCGCGAAGATGGCTTCGAAGGGCGTATCCTGCTCTTTTCAGGCGATGACCAAACGCCTTACGATCGTCCCAACCTGAGCAAAGACTATCTTCAAGGCAGCCTCGGCGCTGATGCGTTGCCACTGCGATCAGAGGAGTTCTTCCGCGAATATGGGATCGAACTCGAGTTGCGTCGCAGTGCGGTGCGCGTTGAAGCGGACGAGAAAACTGTTCGCTTCGACGACGGCACTTCGCTTCGCTACGACGCGCTGCTTGTCGCAACAGGCGGCGAACCGCGCAAGCTCTCCCTTCCCGGCGCCGAACTCAAGTCTGTCTTCACGCTCCGCCACCGCCGCGATGCTGACCTCATTATCGAAGCGCTTGCCGAGGCGCACCGCGCCGTCATCATCGGCGCCAGTTTCATTGGCATGGAAGCGGCGCCCAGCCTCGCAAGGCGCGGTCTCGAAGTCACTGTGGTCGGACGCGATTCAATTCCCTTCGAGCGAACCTTGGGAAGCGAAATCGGCTCGCTTTTTCGCAAGGCGCACGAAGAACAGGGCGTCCGATTCCGCCTCGGCAAGAACGTCGCGCGTTTGCAGGGAAGCGGGCGCGTCGAAGCGGTGCTGCTCGAAGACGGCGAATCGTTGCCAGCGGACTTGGTGATTGTCGGCATCGGGGTCGAGCCTCGCACCGATTTCGTTCACGGGGTTCGACGCGCCGATGATGGCGGCATCATCGTCGATCGCCGTTTGCGCGCGGCGGAAGATCTCTACGTCGCAGGCGACATCGCCAGTTTCCCCGACCCGCGTACGGGCGAACGGCTGCGCATCGAACACTGGCGCACAGCGATGCAACAAGGACGCACGGCAGCACACAACATGGCCGGGCGCGAAGAGAGCTACGCGGGCATCCCTTTCTTTTGGACGCAACAGTTCGACTTAGTGCTCGGCTACGTCGGTCACGCACAGAGCTGGGATGAACTGATCTTGCAAGGCGAGATTGAAGGACGCGATTTCCTCGCCTTTTACGTGCGCGGCGAGAGGGTTTTGGCCGTCGCCGGCATGATGCGCGATCGGGAATTGGCGGTCGTGGAAGAATTGATGCGCCTCGACCGTCTGCCTGCGGCTGAAGAGTTGCGCCGTCGAAGAATAGACCTCGCAGAGATGTTGCCAAAATGACTTCGCGCCCGAAAATCTCCGTCATCGTCCCAACGCGCAATCGCCCGCACATGCTTCGCGAAGCGCTGCAAAGCCTGACCGCACAACGCGAGGCGGACTTCGAAGTGATCGTCGTCAACGATGCCGGCCAGAGCGTGGCGCATGTCGTCGCCGATTTCGCGCGCGCGCTCAATGTCACCTATCTCGAACTTCCGACAAACCGAGGGTTGCCAGCGGCGCGCAATCGCGGCGTCGAACTCTCACGCGGGCGCTACATCGCCTATCTGGATGACGACGATCTCTTGCTCCCCGCGCATCTGGCCGCATTGTCGACGCGTTTGGACGACAAGCCTTCGGTCGGGTTGGTCTATTCAGACGCCCTCTTGCTACGTCAACGCTGGACGCCGAGCGGTCTTCGCACGGTGGCCCATCGCCTCTTGGCGCATGATTTCGCTGTCGAAATCATGCGGCACGACAGTTTCATCGCCCCTTCGGCGATGATGCATCGGCGCGAATGCTTCGCCGAAGTCGGACCGTTCGATGAGACGATGCGTTGGTGCTACGAAGATTGGGACTTTCTGCTGCGCGTCGCCAACCGCTATGACATCGAACGCGTCGCCGTTGCGACGGCTGTGATCCGTTTGCGCGCCGACGCGAGCAATATGTCCAGCGTGGTCAACGCCGAAAGGGAACGTGCGGCGCTTTTGCTTCAGCGAAGATACGGCGTCGGTCCAATTGAACCGAAAACTTTCTGGGAAGTTGCCGAAACGCTCGACGCCGAAAGCGAGGCTGAGAAACCATAGAACGCCATCGCTCGACCGGTCACTGCCGCGAAACGACCGTTTATTGAAAATCGTTCGGCGCGGGCGCGAAGTTCGACGAAGATTCGCGCGAAAGGTAACCTCCTTTTCATCGGCAGCGGGAGTGGCGTCGAAGGGATCGAATCCTGCGACGTCGCCCCCGACTGTTCTCAGGCGCTACCGATCTGCATAATCCACCATGTCGGATGGGACCATGGCACGAAACGCCCGGTAATGTGAAGCCCTGACTCAAGGCTGGCGCGGCGATCGAAGCGGCGCGGTTCTTCCGTGCAGGCGATCGTCGAGCGACCATCTCCCCGCCCCGACGATGAACGGAAAGATCGAACCGAGCAACATCGAGTAATCCGTGCGCGCCTCGTGCGCCATCTCCCAGAAACCTTCGCGCAAGAGGATGGGCACTTTGGTCGTCGTTATCGCCACCAACATGATGACGATGAGAGGTATAACAGCAAGGCGCATCAGCAACCCGAGAACGACCAGCGCCCCACAAACGATCTCGAAGGTGCCGACCATGAGCGCCGTCGTTTCCGGCGCGGGGATGCCGATCTTGGCGAAACGCCCCGCGCCGATCTCCGCCGGGCGAATGAACTTTTGTATCCCTTCGGAAAGGAAGACGGCACCCACCATCAACCGAATGAGCACGGTCGCTGCCGGCGCACCGGTCGCCAAAATTCTCTCGCGGAAGTTGACTTCGTTCATGGCGGTTCGCGGGCGCTGTTCCAAACCTCCAGGAGACTGTTCTTCCGCGCCTGATCTCAGCGCACGCCGAGCAATATCTCCATTGTCAATTGATCGAGCCGTTCGTACTTCAGCCCTTTGCTCGCTAACTCGGCGCGATCGAATTCGCGGGCCAAAAGAGCTGCGGCCTTCTCTTTCGTGAAATCGCCGACCGATTCGCCATCCGCCTCTCTTATTTCGGCAAGCAGTGCTTGGATCTCTGGGTCAGCGTTCCATCGCTCGGCCTTCTCTTTCAAAATCAAGTAGGTGCGCATGCAACCGCGCGCGAAATCTTTGACGCCCTCGTAGTCCTCCGTACGGTAGGCGTGTGCGTCGAAGTGGCGCGGTCCTTCGTAGCCCACATCTTCGAGGAACTTCACCAACCAAAAGGCCGCTTTCGGATTGGCCGAACCGAAGCGAAAGTCTTGATCGTAACGGCCGGGAAGTTGATCGTTCAGATCTATATGAAAGAGCTTGCCTGCCTCCCACGCTTGGGCGACCGCGTGCATGAAATTCAACCCGGCCATCGTTTCGTGCGCGACCTCGGGATTGACGCCGACCATTTCAGGATGATCGAGCGTTTCGATAAAAGCAAGGTAGGCTCCCGTCGTTGGGAAGTAGATATCGGCGCGCGGCTCGTTCGGTTTCGCCTCGAGCGCAAACCGGTAGTCATATCCTTGATCCAAGGAGTATTCGCACAGAAAGTTGACCGCGTCGCGCAACCGTTTAATCGCTTCGTCGGGACGCCGGCAACCATCCGTCTCCGTCCCTTCGCGCCCACCCCACAGGACGAAGATCTTCGCGCCGAGTTCTGCGCCGAGATCCATGGCGCGCATCGTCTTTTGCAAAGCGTAAGCGCGCACGCGCGCATCGTTTGCCGTGAACGCGCCGTCGCGAAAGACAGGATCCGCAAAGAGGTTGACCGTCGCCATCGGCACGACGATGCCTTGATCTTCACACGCGCGACGGAATTCGCGCACGATGCGATCGCGCTCCGGCGTTGTGGCATCGATCGGCACGAGATCGTTGTCGTGAAAATTGACGCCCCACGCGCCGACTTCGCCAAGCAATCGAACGAGCTCAACAGGCGACAGCGCCGGACGCACCTCGAAGCCGAAGGGATCGCGTCCGCGATTGCCGACAGTCCACAAACCAAAACTGAACTTGTGTTCGGGGCGCGGCCCGTATTTGTCGGTCATCTCGCAGAATCACTCCATAACACTCGATCGATTCTTCAAAACACTGCGAGCTTAATGCGCACATTGAAAGCCGTCAAGACTGATCGCAGACTCTTGGGTTCATAAAGCCGCCAAACCCCGAACGCGCGTGCGCGGAAGCCGTCGGCAGTGATCCCATGCCTCTTCGCTAGCCGGATCGCGCCGAAGTCGCGATCCGAAAGTCATCAATGGCGTATTTGCCCCCGACATTAGGCGAAAGCCGGAAAGCTGCGTCGTAAAAGACGATCGCGCGACAAAAAGCGCTCGGGAACAGGTCACATACGCCAGAGCGCAAATAAGAAATTTTCATGATCGCTCGACCAATTTCATATGCTAGAATGCGCAAGCTTTGTAGCCAAAGCTCAGCGAGGATCACCGGTCATGGCGAACGCTTTTCGATTGCTACTGACCTTCGCCGCTTGTTTAAGCGTCCCGCCAGCACACGCGCAAACGGAACGCGGTCAGAAGTCGGAACCGACGGCGCAATCCGCGCCCTCGCCAGCTCGCAAGTGGGAGCTCGTTTGGCAGGACGAGTTCAATGGGCGCCGCGCCGAAGCGCCCGATGACACGACGCAGTTCCCGCAACGCATGCTCGTCGATTACGTGCGCGTCTATCAGCGCGAAGCGAAATGAAACTGCCTTGTGGAACAAACACTAGGCGAAGATAAACGATCCTTCGGATTGGAAAACGGTCGCGCGCCTTACAGAGCGACAACTGAGCGAAGATGAACGATCAGCTCTTTCTCGGCATAGACGTCGGAACCGGCGGCACACGTGCTGTCGCCATAGATGAATCGGGCTGCGTCGTCGCCGCGGCAACCGCGGAACACGCCCCCTTCGCTTCGCCGCAAACCGGATGGGCCGAACAACATCCCGAAGATTGGTGGCGAGCCACGCAAGAAGCCGTGCGCGCCGTGCTCGCGCAAAACGAAGTGCGCGCTGAGCGTATCGCGGCGGTCGGGTTTTCCGGCCAAATGCACGGCTCGGTGCTCCTCGATGAACGCGGCGAAGTGATTCGTCCGGCGCTCATCTGGTGCGATCAACGGACCGATGCGCAGTGTCAAGCGATCAGGCAGAGAGTCGGAGCCGAACGGTTGGTTGAACTCGTCTGCAATCCAGCGCTCACTGGCTTTACGCTCCCCAAAATTCTCTGGGTGCGCCAAACCGAACCCGACGCATGGCGGCGCGTCCGCTCCATTCTCCTGCCGAAAGATTTCGTCCGTTTTCGCTTGACGGGCGAGCGTGCAAGCGACGTTGCCGACGCATCGGGGACGCTTCTTTTCGACGTGAAGAACAGGCGCTGGTCCAACGAAATGCTCGCCGCGTTCGACATCGCAGAAGAGGTTCTCCCGCGCGTCTTCGAATCGCCCGAGGTAACTGGCAAGATCTCGGCGGCGGGCGCGGCAGCGACAGGTCTGCGCGAAGGCACGCCGGTTGTCGCCGGGGCGGGAGATCAAGCGGCTGGGGCCGTCGGCATCGGCGTCGTCGAAGCGGGCACGGTGAGCGCTACCATTGGCACGTCAGGCGTCGTCTTTGCAGCGACCGACCGGCCCGCGCTCGATCCCAAGGGGCGCGTGCACACTTTCTGCCATGCGATTCCCAATCGCTGGCACGTGATGGGCGTGACGCAAGGCGCAGGGCTCAGTCTGCGCTGGTTCCGCGATCATTTCGGCGCTGGACCTGATGACGGTCGCGACCCATACGAACGTTTGACCGAAGAGGCAGCGCAAGCTCCGCCCGGAGCGGATGGCGTTCTGTGGGCGCCCTACTTGATGGGCGAACGCACGCCGCATCTGGATCCGCATGCGCGCGCAGCGCTCGTCGGCTTGGCCGCCAATCACACGCGCGCACATATCGTTCGCGCCATTCTCGAAGGCGTCGCCTTCTCTTTGCGCGATTCGTTCGAGATCTTGCGCCAAATGGGCTTGCCCATCGAAAGAGTCCGGCTCGGTGGCGGCGGCGCGCGTTCTCGTTTGTGGCGCCAAATTCAGGCCGACGTTTACGGACACGAGGTCGAAACCGTACAAGCTGAAGAAGGCGCAGCCTACGGCGCAGCCATTCTGGCTGCCGTTGGTGCCGGAGCGTGGCCTTCGGTGAACGAGGCATGCAAGGCCGTGGTGCGTGTCGCTGCGCACACTGCCCCGCATCCGGAAACAGTCGAGGTCTTAGACCGTCACTACCGCGCTTTTCGCGCCCTCTATCCAGCATTGCGCTCCGTGATGGAGCTGCTCAGGACCGAAAACGATCGTTGAAACGACTGTCTTCGAAAGCTGCGATCTTGCGTGGCCCTCTTCGTGCCGGAAGGTGTGCCGCTGACGACTACTAGGGACTAGT